>JAISIT010000118.1 GCA_031261915.1 Candidatus Methanoflexus mossambicus | reverse complement strand
AATATTAAAAAATATTAAAAAATATTAAAAAATATTAAAAAATATTAAAAAATATTAAAAAATATTAAAAAATATTAAAAAATATTAAAAAATATTAAAAAATATTAAAAAATATTAATAAAAGAAAAATTATGTAATTGTTTCTAATCTATCCATAGCTTCTTCGATTTCATTAAAACTTGTAGCATAAGACATTCTAACATTATTAACCGAATTTTTACCAAAAGCTCCTCCAGGAGTTGTTACAACACCTGCATCTAAAGATTTATTTGCAAAATCAATCCCATCATTGAATTTTGTTTTATTTTCATCAATAGCATTTACTTTAGGGAAAACATAGAAACTTCCTTGAGTTTTAGAGCAAGTAAGACCCATATTATTTAACCTATTAGTTATTAAATCTCGCCTATTTTTAAATTCATTAACAATATTCTTAACATAATTTTGTGGACCTTTAAGTGCTTCAAGTGCTCCAATTTGTGAAATAGAACTTGCACATGCAATATTATACTGATGAACCTTTAATAGCTCATCAACAATCTCTTGATTTCCAGCCAAATAAGCTATTCTAAGACCTGTCATAGCATAAGATTTAGAAAATCCATTAATAGTAATAACATTATCACTAAATTCTCCAGGAGAATAATGTTTAGCATCATAAACAATTTTTTCATAAATTTCATCACTAATTATAGTAAAATCATAGTCTGTTGCTAAATCACAAATAGCTTTAATATCTTTTTTATCCATAACTGCCCCAGTTGGATTTGATGGAGAATTTAAAATAAGTCCTTTAGTTTTTGATGAAATTTTATCTTGAATATCCTCAACTGTCATTTTATAGCTATTATCAAAATCTAAATCAAAAAAAACAGGATTCGCACCAGATAAATTAACACAACCAGTATAAGACACGAAACCAGGATCTGGAATTAAAACCTCATCCTCCTCTTGAAATAAACCTTGACAAGTAATAAATAATGCTTCACTTGCTCCAACAGTAACCATAACAGAATCAGAATTAGTTTTAATGTTGTTATCCGATTTTAACTTAGATGCAATAGCTTCTCTAAGCTCTATCATTCCCATATTATGAGTATAATGAGTAAAACCCTCATCCAATGCATTTTTCATAGCTATTTTTACATTTTCTGGAATATCAAAATCGGGTTCTCCAAGCCCTAAATTAATAGCACCTTCTGGCTTTGCTTCAAACATTTTCCTTATTTGAGATAATTCTATTGATTCTAATCTTTTAGCCACATTTATCATATTCATATCCCATATTTATTTGTTAAAATATTATTAAATTATTGTTAAATTATTAATTAATCTATTATTTACTCTTATTTATTTATTATTTATCATTAATGATGTTATTAGTTATTATTAGTTATTATTATTTATTATTATTTATTATTAGTTATTATTCGTTTAAATTAATTAAAATTTAAACCATTAAATAAATCTAAAACTGTATTGGTTACATTATATTTATTTTGATAATCATCCATATATTCTTTTAAACTTCTTCTAAATTTTTCTATTGCATAATCATCATATTGAAACTTAATATTATGATATTTAATATCCATTAAAATAAGATTTTCAGGATCTAAAGGTTTTATAACAACTTTATTTTCACTATTAAAAAGTTTTTCAACATCACATAAATCCATATCCCCATTTGCAACATCTTTAAAAACTTTCATCATTTTTCTAACCATATTCCATAAAAAACTCTCACCATAAATGTCAACAGTTAAAATAAGATCATTATTAAAAATATTATCAAATTTATTAAAATTAAAATCATTAACAAAATCATTAACAGAATCATTAACAGAATCATTAACCCTATTATCATCACCATTTTTATTATTAAAATTCAAATTAATCTTATTTATTGTTCTAACAGGAGTTTTAGGATTTTTTTTAGTAAAATTAGAAAAATCATAAGTTCCTTCAAATAATTTAGCAAGTTTCTCCAATTTTTCAATACTCTGGGAATCAATATTTAAATTATTATTTTTATTAAAAAAATATTTATAATGTCTCATTTCAGCATATCGTGGTTTAAATCCATATCGAACAGGAGCTCTAGCTATTATATCAATATCATCAGGAAGTTGATCGTTAATTTGATTTATATAAATCTCTTTTTCACTCATGAAACTAAAAGTATTTCCTAAACTATGAACACCCTTATCAGTCCTTCCACCTATCCTAAAATGAGCATCTTTAGGATTATCAATTAATTTCAATGATTTTAAGGTCTTTATAATCTCTCCTTCAACAGTCCGATGATTTAATTGTCTTTGAAAACCATAAAAGTCTGTTCCAATATATGCAACCTTAAATAAAGTATTTTTCATAGTATCTATAAAATTACGATATTAAAATAAATTATTTTTATTATTTATATCATTATTAAACTTATTATAATCAAGATTATTATTATTATTATTATTATTATTATTATTATTATTATTATTATTATTATTAGTATTAGTATTATTAGTATTATTATTAGTATTAGTATTAGTATTATTAGTATTATTATTATCCTCAAAAATAAAAACATTATAAAAATTATTATTAAAAATAAAATTATTAAAAATAAAATTATTAAAAATAAAATTATATTATCTGTTATTTTATTTTTTAACTTTTAAAAATTCATTTAAAGTATCATCATATACTTTTTGAATTTTATTAACAGATTTACCATCTTTCCAAGCTTTAATTACAGCATCTTTAATAAATTGCATTGCCACTGAATTCAGATTATCTCTTTGACTTGTTAAATTCTTACTCATGGAAAATCCTGTTCCAACTAAAAATTTAACTAATTTTTCTTCTTCAGACTTCTCTTTTTTACTAAATAAACCCATAATAAAACCAACTAAAACATTTATTAAAATTAAAATAAATAAAAATAAATAAAAATAAACTAAAATAAACTAAAATAAACTAAAAACATGAAATATTAAAATTATTTAATTATCCTCCACCAATATTTGAATTATGAAGTTTTTTAATATGCAATTTAGCCCAAACATAAGCTATTATGCTACCTATGGCATTTCCAATTACCATTCCATACCAAACACCATATTGACCAATATTAAGTGGAATAGCTAAAATATAAGCAAATAAAACTTCTAAAATTAAAATTCTTATCATAGTAATAGTTAATGAATGTAAACCTTTACCTAAACCCTGAAAGATTGACGCAGAAGAAACACCTAAAGGTAGGAAAATATAAAATAGACTTGTCACCCTTAAAAAATCAGTTATAGTGTCTCTTAGACCTGCTGTTTCTGGGGAATATGCAAAAATATAGCTAATATATGGCGCAGCTATAAAAACAATTATTGAAATAGCTAAAGCTATTAAAAAGCTTAATTTAATTCCATAATTATGAATAATCTTTAAATTATGCAGGCGAGCTCCACCAAAGTTTGCACCAGTAACAGCAACAATCGCTATTCCAATAGATATTGGTGGAACCATTCCAATTAAAACAACTCTCCAACCCGCAGTGTATACTGCAACACCGTCAATACCTGCAACAATAGCCAAAATAAGATTTAAAGTTCCAGATAAAATAGCTATAATTAGAAATTCAGCACCTGCTGGTAGTCCAACACTTAAAATTTGTTTAATTAATTTATTTGAATAAATAAAATTTTTAAGGTTGAAATCAATGTAAGTTTCTCCTTTAAACCAATATAATAAAATTACACAAACAAATGCCATAGATAAAAGTGTAGCTATTGCTGCACCACTAACACCAAGGTTTAAATAGTAAATAAATAATGGATCAAGAACCATGTTTAAAACAGCACCTACAAACATAGCATAAGTGGTTTTATTAACATTTCCTTCAGCCCTAAGCAATCCATAGCCACTTGAAGAGAATACAATAAATATTGATCCAGTAAATAATATTTGACCATAATCCATGCATAAATCTATTGTTTGCCCAGCTCCAATTGTTAAAAGTATTGGTCTTAAAAATAAAGTAAAGATTATTGTGAAAATAATAGCCATTATGATTGTTAAAATAATTACATGTAATGCTGCATTATCTGCCATTTTTTTATTTTTTGCACCAATATAACGAGATATAATTGCAGTTGCACCAGCACCCAAACCATTAGCAAAACCAAAAACGATCATATATATTGGATTTACAAAACCAATAGCTGCAAGAGCTGATCCTCCCAAACCCGCAACCCAAACACCATCAATAACTGAATAAAGAGAGTTAATCACCATAGCTATTATCATAGGTATTGACATCTTTAAAACAGCATTCTTTGGATCGCCCAATAATGTTGAAACTCCTTTAGTTTCTTTAATTTCATTATTATTGTTAATAACACTATTATTAGATTTAATATCTTCAATATCGGATTTATTATTAATTTTATCCATAAATTTTACCATTATTTAAAAAAAATATTTAATTTTTTAAATATCCCAATAAATTTTCAATTAAATTAGTATAAACATCATAAAATATATAATATTAATAATTATATAATTTATATTTATTAAAAATTATGTTTATTACAAATAACATTACAAGTTTTAAAATTTAAATTAAATTAAAATAAACTTAAAATATAAAAATAAACTTAAAAATATAAAAATAAAACTTAAAGTATATTAATGTGATTATATGCCGTTTTATGATGATAAAATGTTAATTATGCCTGCTGTCGATATTAAAGATGGTAAATGTGTTCAATTAGTTCAAGGAGTTCCTGGAAGTGAAATGGTTAAAATTGACAATCCTGAACTTGTTGCTAGAAATTGGGAAGATGTTGGTGCTGAAATAATCCATCTGATTGATTTAGATGGAGCTATTGACAATAAAACAAATTTACCTGCAATTAAAAAAATAATAAATGAATTATCTGTCCCTATTCAAGTTGGTGGTGGAATTAGAACCATTGAATATGCTAAAAAGCTATTAGATTTAGATACTGAAAGAATTATCATTGGAACAATGGGTATAGAAAATCCAAAAACAATTACCTCACTATCAGAAGAATACGGCAAAGATAGAATAATGATTTCATTAGATAGTAAAAATGATAAGGTTTTAATTAAAGGATGGAAAGAAAACATTAATAAAAAACCAAAAGAAATGGTTAAAGATTTTGAAATAGCTGGGGCTGGAAGTGTTCTTTTTACAAATGTAGATGTTGAAGGTTTATTAGATGGTTTTTATGTTGATCCTTTAATTGGTTTAATGAAAAATAGTAATATTCCTATTGTTTACTCTGGAGGAGTTAGTTCCATTAATGATTTAAAAGAATTAAAAAAAACAAACGTTAATGGTGTTGTTATTGGATCTGCATTATATAAAAATAAAATTGACCTTAAAGAAGCTATTAAACTACAATAAACCTCGAAATATTATATTTTTGTAAAAATAAAATAAATAAATGAAATAAATAAAATAATAAATTCATATTATTCTAGCAAATATAAATAATTATAGACAATTATAAATGACGGAGATAAAATGAAAGTAGTTATGGCAACTGGAACATTTGATATTTTACATCCTGGACATGGATTATATCTTGAAAAAGCAAAAGAGTTGGGAGGAAGTGATGCGAAATTAGTTGTTGTTGTAGCTCTTGATTCAACAGTGCAAAAAAGAAAAAGAATCCCAATAGTTGATGAAAATCAACGTTTAGAAATGATAAAAATGTTAAAACCCGTAGATGAAGCATTTTTAGGAAACAACGGAGATATGTTTGATATTGTTAAAAAAATAAAACCTGACATCATCGCTATTGGAAATGACCAAGATTTTAATATTGAAAAGTTAAAAGACAATCTTAAAGATAGAGGAATTGAAGCAAAAGTTAAAAGAGTTGATGATTATAAAAAATCAGAACTAGATAGTTCTTGTAAGATAATTAAAAAAATAAAAAACACTGACTTTCAAGATTCTTTAAGAAATTGCAAATAATAACCTATTTTTTTATTATTTTCTCTTAAATACCACAATATAAGACCATGATATCTATATTAATTATTTTAATAAAGTAAAATAAAAAAAAGAACTTAAGAAAGTTCTTTAACTAAATGTTTACCTAATCTTTTTGCTAAAGCTAAAATAGCTATTATTGGAGGTGCTCCTGGTGCTTTTGGAATAACACTTGCATCTCCAACATAAAGGCCATCTATTTCTGTTTTTAAATTTGTGTCCACTACGTCTCCAATAGCTGCTGTTCCTCCAGGATGTGCTGCTCTTAGATGTGTGGATGTTATAGTTGTTGGATCTACACCTGCAGCAGTTAAAATAGCTCCTGCTGTTGCTGCACCTTCTGCAATGAACCTTATATCTTTAGTTGTATTTTTTTTAATAACTTTTCCATTTACAATTCTTCCTAAAGTGTCATCTGGTATTTTAACCATGATTCCTAATATATCTCCAGGATTAACATTTTCTCCGGCATTTTGTGTGATAAACATTGAATAATGTGGAGCTAAAACAAAGTTACGTCCAATATGAAGTGCATTCATTGAAACTTCACTGTTGTATCCAATATCTCGAATTACACCTCCAATAGTAACAAATGGGTCAACAAATAGCTTTTCTCCTGCTTTTAATCCTAATTTTTGTAATAAAATAGCTGAATCAATAGCTCCAGCAGCTAAAACAATTGTTTCATCATCTATAATTTCTTCACCATTTTTTGTTTTTATTTTAAGTCCTTTAACTTTATTATCTTGAGTAATTATTTCAATTACTTCAGCATTATCCATTAAATTTGCCCCTAATTCAATTGCCTGTTTAATAAAATCTTGTGCACTCCATTTAGCATCATAAGGACATCCCCATGCACATTTTCCACATTTAAGACAATCTTCTTCTCGTATAAATTTTGGCATTTTCATTACATTTAAACCAAGAGATTTTGCGCTTTCAATGAACTTTCTAGTTCCATTTCCAATATGAGAATCATTTAATTGATGAATAGCTAATAACTCTTCTATTTCATCTAATTCTTTAGAAATATCAATTCCAATTTTCGCCATTTCATCTTCAAGTATCCTTACACCATTTCCAGCTGCAACAACACTTGATCCTCCAACAATTGTTGTTTTTAAAAGATCAATATTTTCATTGGTTTCATCATTATAGTAATTTGCAGAATCCTTTACTTTTGCAAATGGACCTTTTTCAATTATTGTTACAGGAATATTAGATTTTGCAAGTTCAAGAGCAACCATTGATCCTCCAACACCAGAGCCAACAATTAATACCATTCTATCACCTAAATTTTTATAAAAACACTATTTTTAAATAAGTATATATGATTTATATTTAAAATTATATGATTTATTTGAAAATTATATGATTTATATTTAAAATAATAATATTAAGAATATTTAAAGAATTTTAAAATAATAAAATTAGAAATATTTAATATTAATCATATTTTAATCAATTTCAACAGAAAATAAGAGAAAATATGAAAGAATATAAAAGATATATTTGATTATCCAATATTATAACAATTGTTATGTGTACAAAAGTATATAAAATTTTTTATAAAAATTTTGTATTTTATTTTTATATTCATAATTCCATTATTAAGTATGTGAATAATGTTTATAAAGAATTTTTTTATTACAAAAAATATTTATATTTAATAAAATAATATAATATTGAAATATTATTTAAATAATAATATTTAATAAAATATTTAAAAGTATTAAAATTTTTAAAATAGATATAATCTTTATCAGAGGTGAAAAAGTGTTAATTGAACTCGATTTACAACATTTCTGTTGTGGTCCTAAAGGATGCGAAATTGAAATCGTTTACGGTGAAATGATAGATCAAGAATAGATCATATAATTTAATTTATATTTTATTTATTTAATTTATATTTTTTTATTTAATTTATAATTTTATATTAATAAACAGTTATTATACTGCTTAATTTTTAGTTTAAATAATGTTTTTTAATGTTTTTTTTAAAAAATTAAATTTAAATAATATATACCTATTTTTAAATTATAACTCAATTAAATGTTATAACTCAATTATATTTAATAATTTATAATAAATTTTAATTATTTTTTATATAAAACTCTTTTTTTACATGATATATGAAGAAAATGTAATAATTAAAAATCCAAGAAAAGTTAATATCCGATTTGCTTCTTGTTACCCTAATATCTACCGAATAGCTATGTCCTCTTTAGGTTATCAAATAATTTATGATATGGTTAATTCACGAGAAGATAGCTATTGTGAGAGAGTTATTTATCCAAATCCTAAAAGTGTAGAAACAAATAGCTCTTTAAAAGATTTTGATATTGTTAGCTTTACAATACAATATGAACAAGACTATTTTAATATGTTAAAGCTATTAAAACTAAATGGGATTCCATTAAAAAGAGAAGAACGTGAAAATAAAGCAAATGAAAACAAAACAAACAACTCCAATGACAAAAATAAAACAATTAAAAGAAATAAAACGACTAAAAGAAATAAAACAAATGACTCTGAATATCCACTTATAATTGCTGGAGGACCTTGTGTCACATCTAATCCTCTCCCAATTAGTGATTTTATTGACATATTTATACTTGGAGAAGCAGAAGAAGTTTTAAATAATTTTTTAGATAGGTATAACTCCCTTGAAAATCCTTATGATTTAGATGCATATTTAGATATTAAAGGAGTTTATATCTACGATAAAAAGTCAGAAATAGCTATTGTAAAAGATATGGATAACGCATGGCATATAACAAATCCAATAGTTGTTAAAACCAATGATGAAGAATATTTACCCTCACTTGGGAATTCCATTTTATTAAATGTATCAAGAGGTTGTATTCGAGGATGTAGATTCTGTATGAGTGGATATATGTATCGTCCTATGCGAGAAACTTCTTTAAAAAAGTTAATGTCCGTAGCAAAAGAAGCAAGAAACAATACAGGAATAAATAAAGTATCACTTATTGGTCCATCTGTTTCAGATTACTCTCAAATAGAAACACTTACAAAAAAACTATTAAAAGAAGGATTTAAAGTTTCAACACCATCAATAAGAATAGAATCACTTACAAAAGAAATATTAATTAATTTAAAGGAAAGTGGAGCAAAATCAATTACATTAGCCCCAGAATCAATATATTCTCTTCGAAAATCATTGAATAAAGATATAAGTGATAAAAAAATCTTTGAAGTCATTGAAAATGCATTAAATCTTGATTTTAATATTAAATTTTATTTTTTAATCGGAATAATGAATGAAACAAAAGAAGATATTGAAGAACTTTCAGAATATATTAAATATTTAAACAATATGAAAAATGAAATTAACCCAAAATCTAAGTTTAAATTCTCAATTAATCCATTAATTCCTAAAGCACACACTCCATTTCAATGGACAAGCTATAATTTAAATGATATTAAATCTAAATATAAAATCCTTCAAAAAAATTTAAAACTATCAAATAAAAACAATAAAACAAATAAAACACAGAATAAAAACAATAAAAAAAACAAAATAAGCAATAAAACATATAAAATAAGCAATAAAATAACTAAAACAGATAAAATAAATGACAAAATAAATATTAAATTTGATTCCCCTCGATTTGGATTAATTCAATATGTTTTATCAACTAAAGGACGGGAAATTGGAGAATTAATTGAAAAATCAATTCCAACTGTTTTAAATAATGATACTCTCGAAAATATCAATAAATTGAATTTAGATTTCAATTTATGGAAAAAATATCTAACAGAACATAATATAAACGAGAATTTACCTTGGAAAAATATAAATGTTAGTGTTACAGATAGATATTTGAAAAGAGAACTTAAAAATATGGAAAATAGTGACTAAATCCCATAATTAAAATGAAAAGTTTAAATAGTTAAAAAAACAATAATATTATGTTCAGTAAGACCTTAAAGACCTGTGTTGCCATTAGACAACCAAGCTCTTAAATGAGTAAAAGTGTCTTTAAGGCAAAACAGTTAATACTCAATTATTTTATGCTTATTTTTTAATAATTCCAAAGAAGAATTATCTTTATCCAAAACATTTTTAAAACTGCACCAGAAATACTATCAGATGTTTGAATAGCTATAAATTTTTCAATATCAGTATAATTAATTTTTAAATTAGTTTTTTGATTACTTGCTATTTTTAAATTAAATTTTTCCAAATAACTTTTACTTATACACTTATCTGATTTTAAATCAAAAAATGTCATTGAATTATTTCATTTAATACTCATATTATTAAATCCCTATAAATTTCACAGCATTTTTTCATATTCAATGAATTAAAACATCTATTTTTATCAACAACTAAAAAAATAAGACCAAATCCAACTTAAACAATTGTTTTAGGAAATATCTCTTTACTTTTGAGGATAAAATATGAGATTTTAGGATTGCGAATTTTTAATTCTTTTTTAAAATTATTTTTATTCATTATTTTTCATTTTAGATGCTGTCCCACAAAACAAAATTGCATTTTTCATGAAAAATTAAAGTTATTAAAATTACTAAAATAAGTTATAATTAATTTAAATGTCTTATTTTTAAAAAATAAAGCCATTAATCTATTTATTTTTAATTAATTCAATTAATACTTAGTTATATTGAAATTTATTTTAATGATTTTTTAAAAATACTAATTGTGGGACAGCCTCTTTAAAAAAATATTTTTTAATATTCTGATTGTAAAAATTAAAGTTATAAAATCAATATATCAAAATAATTATTTGTGGATCATATTTCGAAGTCGTAGGTTTTATTTTTTAAATGAAGTGACAATTTGAATGAAAGTCCAGATTATTAGAAGAATAGTCAGCACTAAACTCAATAATTGGATCACATCCATAATGGAAACCTCCGTATTTAGTAAAGCCAGACGATTAATGTTGTATGTATGACTTCCAGATTTGTAAAATCACATTACTGCATTTTACCCAATTAAACAATGATTTAACTGCTTTTTCTTACTTCAAAGATACAATCCACAATTATTAAAACATATAACCGATTATTAAAAATTTTTATTTAAAATTTTATTTTCAAATAAAATTAAAACAATCCATATATTTAAATACTATGAATTTTAAACTTTAAAATGTATGTTGTATGTATGATAGGAAGTTATTTTATACTTCCTAACTTTCATATTTTTAATTCTTTTTCTAAATTTTATATTTCAATATAACTTTTTTTTAATAATTTTTGACATTAGCAATAATATCATATATGTTTAAATATAAAAAAATATAATCAATATTTAAAATATATTACTCATTAAACTTTTTTTATTACTTATAACTATATTGATTTTCCATATATATAAAATAGTATTATTCATGAGAAAAAATAATACATATAGATTATTAAAATAGTTAATAACTTGCTAAAATAGATAATAAAATATATAAATATAATTATGATGAATTTAATTTATGGACTATAAAGTTTAAATAAATTAATAATTAATTAAATCAAATAATTCATAATAATCAAAAAAAAAGCTATGAAAATGATAATAGAAAATTTTGCAGATTTTATTATAACTTTAAAATATTCTAAAATATCAAAAAAAGTTATTAATAATGGAAAACTATTATTTTTAGATTATCTTGGAAATACATTTAGAGGAATGGAAGAAGAAAGCACACAAATAGCTATTAAAACAATAAATGAACTTAATCAATATACCTCTTCCCATAAATCCAATAATGCTCAAAATAATGATTACATAATATTTAATGAAACTAAAAATCCAATAAATAGAGGATTTATTAATGGAATTGCATCACACACTTTAGATTTAGATGATGGGCATTCTTTAGGACAAATTCACCCAGGATCTACAGTATTTTCTACAGCAATAGCTATTTCAGAATTTAAAAATAGAAATGGAGAAGAATTTTTAGAAGCAATTGTTGGAGGATATGAAATAGCTATTGTTCTTTCAATTTTAGCAAATCCAGAACATAGAAATCAAGGATTTCATAGCACAGGCACAATTGGAACAATAGCTGCTGGAGCAACAGCTGGAAAGTTATTAAAACTTAATAAAAAGCAAATGATAAATTGTTTAGGGCTATGTGGAACAACAGCTGCAGGTTTATTGGAATCTGATCATGGAGGCAGCATGGGGAAAGCATTACATGCTGGAAATGCAGTTTCAAATGGAATAAAATGTGGATTTTTAGCAAAAAAGGGTTTTACTGGCGTTGAATCTATTATTGATGGAAATGAAGGATTTTTAAAAGCAATGAGTATTAAATCTTATGAAAATATTAAAAATTTTAATGATATTGAAGAAAAAACCAATAAAACTGAAAAAGATTTAAATAGCTATTTATCAAATAATCTTGGAAAATTTCATATAAATGATGTTTATTTAAAGAAATATCCTGTTTGTAGACATTTACATTCCTCAATTGAATCAAGTATTGAAATTTTTAATGAAATTAACAGAAATACAGAAGAATATTATAAATCAATAAAAAATATTGATAAAATTATTGTTAAAACTTATAAAATAGCTTCACAACATAACAATTATACTCCTAAAAACAAAGAAGAGCTTAGACAAAGTTTAGCTTATTCAATAGCCATTTCATTATTATTTGGAGATTTAAATATTAATTTAATAACTAAAACCATTAATACTGGTTATGAAATTAATAATGAAATTAATAATGAAATTAATAATATTTTAAGTAAAATTATAATTGTTGAAGATGAAAATTTAAATAAATTATATCCAAAACGACCTTCAAAAGTAATTTTAAAATTTAAAAATGGAAAGACAATAGAAAAAATGACTTTAAATCCTAAAGGCGAAGGAAAAAATAAATTTAATAAAAACGATATTTTAGATAAATTTAAAACTTTAAATCCACAATATAATATTGATAAATTAAAAATTATTGAAAATATTGAAGATTATGAGATTTATGACTTTATGAAAATAATTAATTCAAAATAACAATCAAAATATAAAAATATTTAAATATACAAATATGCAAATATAATAAATATTTCATTAATAAACACGACAAATAATACTAAAAATTTAAATTATATGCTTATTTATTTGTATGTAGTTTAACAAAAAGAATAATTATGGAGTTTAATATGAGCAAAGATGGATTTGAAAATGAACATCAAATTGTAAATTATTTAAATAAACGAAAATTTAAAGATCTAAATCAAAACATGACAAAATTATTAAATGTTATGTTTAAATCAAAAATTAATAATGCTGATACTGTTTATGCATGTAAAATTACAGGAGTAGAAAAATCAGATATTTGTATTAAAATCAATGATGAAAGACATTTTGTAAGTGTGAAAAAAGGTAGTGGTAATAGTATCCATCAAGAAAAACTTGAAGTATTTATTGATTTTTTAAAAAAAGAGTATAATCTTGATAAAAACACGGCAAATAGTTTAAGATTTTATATTTGGGGTGATGGAACAATTGATGGAACTGGAGAAATTAAAAATCGTTTAAATGCACGAGAATTAAAGAAAAATTATCCGAAAATAATTGAAGATATAAATAATTTTTTTAATGAACATAAAGAAGAATTAATAAGCCGTTTTTTAATTAAAGGAACAGAAAGTGTAATTGAACCCGATTATATTTATTATGGAACCTGTGAAGAGGGTATTGGTATTTCTATAAATGATACAATTGAATGGCTTTTAAAACAACCTACATCTTCTATTGGTATGAGTAAATTAACTTTTCAAGCATGGAATAGAAACATAAAAGGAGGAAATAAAACTGAAAATAGAAGAGGAGTGATACAACTAAAATGGGGATCTATAGCTAATGATTTAAATGAAATTTGGGAGAATAAATATGGCTAATCGTGGAACCAAAGAAGGAACTGATGAAGAAGTTGCTTTTGTAAAAAAATTGAATCAAAAGCAATCAGATTTATGGAAAATATTGAACTTAGATTTTAAAACACACTTTGCAGTTCATGTTAAAACACAACAAAAAGGAAAGATAAGTAAATATAAAGTTTTTCCAAAAGCAGATATTTTTATCGCTAAAGGCAAAATTGATAATCATATTCTTGAAAAAATAGATTATTATGTGGACGATACTCAAATAGAAAAGTATGATCTCACACCTATAACAAAAACTGGAATATCAGTTAAACTTTCAGACTCTAAAAGTTATACAATCCAAAAATTCACACCAACAACATTTAAGAAAATTTTTGATAATTATGAGCTTGGTGCTGGAGCATCGTTATATTCTAAAAATGAAAAAGATTTCAATAAAAATTTTAAAGTTATTGAAGGTTGGAATACAGATTTAAATAATGTTTTATCATTTTTTTTAAACAAAGGGTTGGAAATTTCCAAGAATCAAAAAGATTTTAATTTGAATGATGCAAAATTAATAAAAAAATATGCTATAAAAAAAATTTCAAATATTATACAAACTGATGAAAACATTTCTAACTTTGTTTTTCAGGGAATTGGTAATTTTGAAGAACCTTACACAGCCCATTACTTATTTGAAAAAGGAGAATTGAAAAATAGTTGTAAAATTCCATTTTCAGTTACAACTGGGTCAGGTCGAAGTAGAGGAGATTTTACAATTGTTTTAAAACCAAAATAAAATTAAAAAATTGTTTTTATCATTTTTTCTCCAATATATTTTATAACTGGAACTGTAACACTATTTCCTATTTGTTTATAGCTTTGAGAATAATTTTCTTTCATTTTATAACTTTCAGGAAATCCTTGAAGTCTTAAACATTCTCTAACAGACAATTTTCTTTTTTCATCTACTAAAATTGGAACATTATTTCCACCAGTTCCCATTTTAGCAGTCAAACATGGACTTATACCATCATTTCTAAATGAACATCTTGATGGTCTTATTTCCGATGCGAAAAGAGGATATTGTTTTTTGATCTTTTTTTTATTTTTATAATCTCCGAAATGATGTTCTAGATGCCCTTCAGCTATTTCACTAATTGAAAATCCATTTAAATTTTTCTCTAAAACATTCATAGCATTAGTTTTTTCATTTATTTTTTCTGGGAATTTAAAATTGTTTATTTTTTCTTTAAATCCAACAATATATATTCTTTCCCGATTTTGAGGAATCCCATAATCTTTTGAATTGAGAACATCATAAAATAAACTGTAACCTAAATTTTTTAATGATTTTTTAATTATTTTAAATGTATTTCCTTTATCATGATTGATTAAACCTTTAACATTTTCTAAAATAAATGCTTTTGGTAATTTATCTCTTAAAATTCGTTCAATTTCAAAAAATAAAGTTCCCCTTGTATCACAAAAACCTTTTCTATATCCTCCAATGCTAAATGGTTGGCATGGAAATCCAGCACATAAAATATCATGATCTGGAATTTGATCAGCATTTATTTCTTCAATATTTCCTTTAGGATATTCTCCAAAATTTAAAAAATATGTTTCATTAGCCCATTTATCTATATCACTACTAAAAACACATTTTCCACCAATCGATTCAAATGCTAATCTAAATCCACCAATTCCAGAAAATAAATCAATGAATGTGAATTCAAGATTTTTATTTTTATTTTTTGCTAATGATTTGTCTGTAAAATAAGATAAATCACTTTGAAATTCATTTTTTTCATTATTATTCATAATATCTAACTTAAAAATTTGAAAAATTAGTTTGATATTCTATTTTTTCTTTTTTACCATTTAATCTATTTAATATTTGTTTTCCAATAGCAAAACCTAATAATGGAGGAACAGCATTAGCCAATTGTTGATGTTGATCACTTTTATTACCAGATATTATAAATGAATCTGGAAAAGACTGTAATCTTGCAGCTTCTCTTGCAGTAATAACTCTATCATAATCATAATGAATAATCATTGATTTAGTAGCATGTTTTATTGTGATTGAAGGTTTATTTGGATTCAATCTCCTATAATTGTTACTATGATTTCCAACATCTCCATAAATTTCTGGAGGTATATCTTTCCAGTTTCCTCCTTGTGGAACATGTTTTATTTTTTCTAAAACATTTTTATTATGATTCATTGCTTCATGATTATATATAATTTTAGCATTATTACTCATAAGCTTTTGAAAATCATTTTTTGGGTTTAAATATTCATTTTTATCACTATTTGGAATATTGCTTAATGCATCTAAAACATTGATTTTAGTATTGTTTTTTTTAGGAAAATTCACTTTTCCAATTTTTGAAGCTATAAAAAAAACTCTCTTTCTTGATTGAGGAACATGATAATCATCAGCATTTAAAATTTTATTTTCAACATCATATCCTAATTGTTCTAATTCTCTATGAATAATGTCTTTAACATATTCTCCTTCAGGACTTTTCATAGACATTAATCCAACAACATTCTCAATAACAACAATTTTAGGGTTAACAATTTTAACAGCCCTAATAACCTCCCTAAAAAGACTATTTCTTGAATCATTAATATTTCTTGTTCCACACATGGAAAACCCCTGACATGGAGGACCAGCAATGATAACATCTACATTTGAAGAATACTCTTTATAAAATTCATCATCAATTTCACAAATATCTTTATTTAAAATTTTAGTATTTTCATGGTTATTTTTAAATGTTTCTAATGCTGGATCCCAATTATCTATTCCAAGAACAACATCAAATCCTGCCATTTCAAAGCCTTTACTAAATCCACCAATTCCACAAAATAGATCCATAACTTTTGGTTTATTTTCCATAATATTTCACCACATAACATTATTAATAATATTTATATTCTTAAACATATTTATTTTTTATGAATTTTTATTAATTCTTTCCAAAAATTTTTTCTTTCAAAGTTGTGGAAATAAATGATTTTTCAGTCAACCAATTTATTACAATATTTCTAACAACATCTGCATCACTTCCACCTAATTCTCCTTTAAGTTTTTGAATTAATTCATATTGCTCAGGTGTGAAATTTACTTGAATTCTTTTATTTTCTTTACTCATATTATACTCCAATTAAACTGTATAATAACTTATATAAAAGTTTTCATATATAAATATTTTTATTTAATTCTGTTATTTTTTTATAAAAATATTTATTATTTTATACATATATTTATTATTTTATACATATATTTATTTTTCTGTACATATATATTACTTTATCCTTTTTTTTATTAACAATAAATACAAAAATACAAAAAAACCTATCAACTTAAAAAATAAAAAAGTTTATAAATTTTAAAAATCAATGTTTAAACAAAATTAAACTAAAAATTCCAACTCACAATAAAAAAAATTCACAATAACATATTAATATGTATTTACAATACAATAAGTACATAACTCAATAAATCAGTATTTAATAAAAAAGTAAAAATATAAAAAATTATTAAAAAAATATGTAAAATAATTAAAATATGTGAAACTATGAAAGAAACAAAAAAAATTTTAAAGTCTATTGGAATAGAAAAAGGAAAAGAAGATTATATATCTCCTAAACGATTTAATGACGGCGGACAATATCGTTTTGAAGTTCCTGGAATCCAATCTCCACAATCAATGGAATCTTTGATAAGCAGTATTGATGATTATGATTTAAAAATCCATAGAATAACACAAACAAAAGGAATTATGCTTTTAAGTGATAAAGAAATTCAAGAAATGGTAGATCTATCTAATTCAAATAATATCGATCTATTTTTAAGTGTAGGTCCACGAGCAACTTATGATACCAGTGCAACAGCACAAACAAAAGAAGGATCACGAATAGCTTATAGATTAAGAGGATATAAAAACTTAGTATATGCAATAGAAGATGTGAAAAGAGCTATTTCTCTTGGAGTTCGTGGAATTTTATTGTATGATGAAGGATTATTATTTACACTCAATAAAATGAGAGAAAATAATGAAATACCCGATGATGTTCACTTTAAAGTGTCTGCACATACAGGTCATGGAAATCCAGCATCAATGAAGCTATTAGAATCTATTGGAGCAAATTCAATTAATCCTGTGAGAGATTTAAGTCCAATTATGCTTTCTTCACTTAGAAAAGCTATTAATATTCCTTTAGATATTCATACAGAAAATCCTAAATCTTCTGGAGGATTTATACGACATTACGAAGTTCCAGAAATAATAAAAGTAGCTGCACCAGTTTATTTAAAAACTGGAGGTTCAATAGCTAAAAGCCATAATTGGAATACAAGCGAATTAGATGCCAAATCAAGAGCAAAACAAGTATTGTTAGTTCAAAAGATGATTGATAAATATTATGATAATGCAATTATGTCTTAAACTTTAAATCATAGATGAAATTAGGAAAATATTTAAAATAAAAAAAATAAACTTGTTAAATTTATATATCAATTTCAATAACACTAGTTTTAGCAATATCAATTCTAATAATATCAATTCTAATAATATCAATTTACATATTATTAATTTTAATATTTTTTAAAAAAATATAAAAAAATGTATTAATAATAAAAATAAATTTAATATGAAATATATACTTAAGATATTTAATAAATTTAATTATGATATTAATATAAACTTTAATAATATAAGTAATAATACAAATAATAATATAATAAGAATCTAATAGTAATAATATAAATAAAAAATAAAAAAATAATAAATATACTACTAATAGAATTAATAATATTAATACTTAAATATGTTTAAATACGGAGTTATTGTGATTATATGTCGATAATTGATGAAATTTTAAATAAATATAAGACCAAATCAACAGGACTTGATAATGATGAAGTTCAAGGTCGTTTAAATGAATATGGTTTTAATGAACTATCAGAGGATAAAAAAGATCCATTGATAAAAGTTTTTTTAATGCAATTCGTTGATATTTTAATAGTTTTACTTATTGTGGCTGCAATAGCTGCTTTTTTCATTGGAGATATACTTGATGCAGTTGTAATATTAATTGTAGTATTATTAAATGCAATTATAGGATTTAGCCAAGAGTATAGAGCAGAAAAAGCAATGGAAAAATTAAAAAGCTTAATATCTAGTGAAGCAGTTGTTAAACGTGAGGGTGAGCTTAAAAAAGTTCCTGCTAGAGAATTAACAATTGGAGATATTGTAGCTATTGAAGAAGGAGATAAAGTTCCAGCAGACATTGTTTTAATTGAATCTGCAGATTTAATGATTGATGAATCATCACTTACTGGAGAATCTTTGCCTGTTTCAAAAATAAGCGATTATGATAATGATTTTGACATTGCAAATATAGATAGTTCTCGAGATGAAAATGTTAAAAATAAAATAGCTTATATGGAATCAAATGTTGTAAATGGTAGAGGACTTGGAATAGTCAAAGCTATTGGAATGAATTCATCTATTGGAAAAATAGCTACGATGATTCAAGAAGCAGATACTGAAACACCACTTCAAAAACAAATTGCAAGTTTAGGAAAAACTTTAGGACTTATTGCAGTTATTGTATGTGTAATTGTGTTCATATTACAATGTGCTGCCCTTGGATTTAATGTATCTTTAGAAGAACTTACTGAACCATTTATGGCTGCTGTTTCATTAGCTGTTGCTGCAGTTCCTGAAGGATTACCTGCAGTTTTAACCTTAACTCTTGCTTTAGGTATGCAACAAATGGCTAAAAATAAAGCTATTGTTCGTAAATTATTAGCTGTTGAAACCCTTGGTTCTTGCACAGTTGTTTGTTCTGATAAAACTGGAACACTCACACTTAATAAAATGACAGTTACCAAAAATGTTTTATACAATAATGACAAAGCATATACAGTTTCTGCTCTTTGTAACAATGCAAGTATAAAAGATGGAAAAGAAATTGGTGATCCAACTGATATTTCAGTTATGAACTTTGCAGAAGATAATAAATATAATAAAGAAACTTTAGAGTTAAAATATCAAAGAATAAAAGAAATAGCTTTAGATAGTTCAAGAAAAAGAATGACTACAATTCATAGGGATGTTGAATTAGATAAAGATACCAAACATAAAAAATCCCATCTTGATGTATTTTCAAAGGGTGCTCCTGAAATCATTCTTTCATTATCCAAATATATTGATAACAATGGAGAAATTACAGAGCTAACTAATGATAAACGAGAAGAGATAATAGCCAATATTAATGATATGACCTCATCTGCCCTTAGAGTATTAGGTTTGGCATATAAAAAACTTGATGATAATCTTTTAAACAATGAAGAGATAAATTTCCAAGAAGAAGTAGAAAAAGACTTAATATTTGTTGGTTTAGTTGGAATGATGGATCCACCAAGGCAAGAAGCTAAACAAGCAGTTAAAGAATGTAAAGCTGCAGGAATAAAAGTTGTAATGATTACAGGAGACCATCAAGACACTGCTGCAGCTATTGGTCGTGAAATTGGAATTTTAACCGATGGAAAAGTCTTAACAGGAAATGATCTTGATGAAATAGATGATGATGAATTTCAAAAAATTGTTGAAGACGTTCAAATATATGCTCGTGTTTTCCCAGAACAAAAAGTTAGAATTGTTAAAGCACTCCAAACGAGTGGTAACATAGTTTCAATGACAGGAGACGGTGTTAACGATGCTCCAGCTCTTAAAAATGCTTCAATTGGTGTTGCTATGGGAAGTGGAACAGATGTTGCAAAAGAAGCTGCAGATATGGTTATTCAAGATGATAACTTCTCAACAATTGTTAAATCAGTAGCATTAGGTAGAAAAATCTATGATAACATAAAAAGATTTGTAAAATTCCAAGTATCAACAAATATAGGAGCTATTTTAGCTATTGTGTCTACATCCTTACTTTCACTTCCTATTCCATTTAATCCAATACAAATACTATGGATAAACATACTTATGGACGGACCACCAGCCCAATCTTTGGGTATAGAAGGTGCAGAAGAAAATATTATGAATCGCCCTCCAGAACATGGAAGTATTTTAAATAAAAAAACAATGACCCATATTTTTGTAGCAGGAATCGTGATGGCTCTTGGAACAATTGGAGTATTTATTTACTATTTATTCTTTAATGGGGCATTTAATCCAGCAACAGATTTAATATCCAGTTCATTTAATGTTCGCCAAGCAGCAACAATAGCATTCACATTGTTTGTTGTTTATCAGCTATTTAATGCATTAAACAGCAGAGCAAAATCAAAAGAAAAAAATAATGTCTTTTGGATTTCTGTAATTGGATCATTCATATTACAACTATTAGTTTTATATTTAGCTCCACTTCAAGCTATTTTTAGAACAGTAGCTATTGGACCTGTTGAATGGATAATGATAGTTATTGTTGCAGCCACAATCTTTGTTTCAGATAGAATAATGAAGAGATTAGTTAAATTAACACCTTGAATAACATTATAATATTTTAATAAATTTATAATTTTAATAATGTTATAACTTAATAAATTTATAACTTAATAAAGTTATAAATTTTATTTTATTCTTTTTTTTAAAATTTTATTTTTAAATTTTTTTAAATTTTTTTTAAATTTTAACTATTTTTATAATATAAATAATTTTTATTTTAATAAAATTTTTAAATAATATAAAAAATATAAGAGTATATAAAACTATTTATTATATACATAATAAAATATAAACATAATCAAAATAAAAAAAAAAGTATATTTGAAATTTAAATAAAATATTATATTTAAAGGAAAAATGGATAAAATGATAAGAAAACAAATTGCAATAGACTTCGCACAATCAATAAACAATAAATCAATAGAAAAAATTATTTTATTTGGTTCTGTTGCTCGTGGAGATGATACTGAAGATTCAGATATTGATATTTTAATTATTGTTAAAGATCCTACTTCTGAATTTAGTATTAAAAAAGAAATATATGAAAAAGTTTTTAATGTGCTTATGAATGAAAAAATAAGAATATCTGTTAAAATAAGAACAAAAGAATTTTATCAAAAATATATTAATTCCTCATTTTTATCAAATGTTATAAAGGACGGTGTTATCATTGGATAATGAATCAAAAATATTTTTTGAAATAGCATTTGAAACACTTGAAGATTCAAGATTTGCAATAGAACACAAAAGATATAATCTATCAGCCAATAGATCATATTCCACTTGTTTTTATGCTGCTAAATCACTTTTACTTTTAAAAAATAATAATCCTAAAACACATAGTGGAACAATACAACAATTTGGATTAGAATATGTTGTCAATGGTAATTTCAATAACAAAATAGCAGAATATTTTTCAGAGCTAGAGGATTATAGAGAAAATTATGATTACGATGCATATTATAATGCTAATGAAGAAATAGCTGAAGATATTTTAGAAAAAACAGAAAGTTTTGTTTTAGAATGTGAAAAACAGTTATAAATAATATTACAATTATAAAAAAAATGAGTATTAAAATGAATAATTTAAATGAAAAAAAATTAAAAATCCTCATAATAGGAGGAACATCAGAATCAATAGCTATTTTAAAGTTCTTAAAATGCAAAAAAGAATTCAAAGATAAGCTATTTATTCTCACAACCACAACAACAAATCATGGCAAAGAAATAGCTATTGAAAACGGTGCAGACATTGCAATATCTCGAAGTCAAAGTAATGAAAGTTTAATAGATTTCATTAATAGCTATTCAATTGACTTAATTATAGATGCAAGCCACCCATTTGCGGTAAATGCAACAATAAGTGGAATAAATGCCTCAAAAGAAACAAATACCAAATATATTAGATATGAAAGAGAAGAATTAGATTTAAACAAACTTAATTTAAAACATCCAGAAAATATTCATAAAGTAAGTTCATTTAGCCAAGCAGGAAAGATAATAAGAGAAAATATAGAAAAAAACAAAGAAAACAAAGAAAAAAACCAAAAAACGAATTCAAAAAATGATATAAGAAAAAATATACTCCATTTAGGAGGAATATCCACAACCCAAGAAGTTTTAAAATATGTGAAAAAAGAAAATCTATTTATACGGATTTTACCTCAAATATATTCAATTAAAAAATCCATTGAACTTGGAATAAATAGTAAAAATATAATAGCTATTGAAGGAACATTTTCAAAAGAGTTTAACAAATCAATAATGAAAGAATATAATATTGGAGCTATTTTAACTAAAGAAAGTGGAATTGAAGGAGGAATGTGTGAAAAGCTATTGGCTGCTGATGAATTAAAAATAGATAGCTTTTTAATTATGAAACCTACTGTTGATTTACTTATTGATGAAGTTGTTGTTAATAGTTTAAATGAATTAAAAGAAGAAATTTATCAACTTAAAGATTTTTTTATAACTTAGTTTTCCTATAACCCAAATTATTGAATTTTTTAAATTTTCTATATAACTTAAAAATTATTAAAATATTCTTATAACTCCTTCTTTACCATCGAAATGTTCATCAAAAGAAGCTATTTTAGTTATATTTAATCGTTTCATAGTTTCTAAAATAATGCAATCTGCAAAGCCTAATTTTCCTTTATATTTTAATTGAATTCTTAAAGCATTATCATAAAGATTTAAATTTTCATCCTGAATCTTAAAATTATCTTTCATTATCATATAAACTTCTTTATTAAGTTTTCCGTTTTTATGTTTGCGAAGTAAATTTAAAACTTCTATAATAATTACATTAGAAATTACTAAATCTTCTGTTTGAATTTGTTTAAATAAAAATTGAGCATTTTTATGATTACCATCACTTTTATTTGCTAAAGCAACAATAAAACAAGTATCCAAAAATATCATATTAAACACTAATATCCATATTCTTAATCCATTAATAACAATTAAATAATGTATATAAAAAATATAGAAAAATATAAAAAAATATAAAAAAAATATAAAAAAATATAAAAAAATATAAAAAAAATAAAAAGACATTAAAAAAATATCTAAAATATTCAAATAATAAATTAAGGAATATCTACATCTTCACCATTTCTCATTTTTCTTTGCAGATCAACTGCATCAGTAGGTTCTTTTGATGAAAAAATTCCAATTAAATCATTAACATTAGTTTTTTTCCTAAATTCAACTTCAACTTTATTTTCATCAGAGATATTCCATTCCAAAATATAATCTAAATCTAAATTAAGTTTTTTACGAATATTTGCAGGAACTACAGTTTGAAAACCTTTATATAAATTAGTAACATCTCCCATTATATCACCTGATATTATTATATATACCTGATAATATATAAAGTTTTAGATAAAATATAATTATCAGATAAGAATTAAAATTACTGAGGTATGAAAAATTAAAACTTTCCAATATTTAATTGTTTAAGTTTTTGAATGTTAAAATTTTTAAATGTTTAAATTTTTAAATGCTTATACTTATTTTTTACAATAGCTTTCTTTGAATTAAATCTTTTCTGATAAACCCAATCAACACCATTATATTCCATTAAAACTGATTCTAAATTATTTAAATCAATAAATGAAAAGGAAATATCATCATAAATAGAACTAATATCTATTTCAAAATTATCTCTAAATTGAGCATATAAAATCAATATTTCCTTTAAAATATCATTTGAAACTGTTAATTTTCTATTTTTCCAAATATATTTATTTTTATCTTTATTTAAAACATCAAAATAGCTTAATATTGTTAAAAAATAATTTACAGCAAAGCTTACTATTCGTCTATCCCCATATTTATCCTTTGCAATTGATCTTAGAATATCTGAATTAATTTCTTCAGTAGTTATAAATAACTTATTAATTTTTAAGGTTAAAAAATTAGCTATTGGACAATTCATAAGCAATACAAACAATAAAAGAGTTTTTAAAGACTCATAAGAATATTTAAGTGAAAGTTTATGTAAATAGCTACTTGCAAAATAGAATTTTCCTTTATTCTTTTCAATATTTAGATAATATCGTTTAATAATTGTTAATGTCTTTCTTTTAGCAGTTAAACCATCATATTCAATTATATCATAAAATTCATCTTGAAGAGATTTTACTTCAATACCGGGTTTTGTTAATTTTAATATTTTATAAACCCAAATCGGTTTAAAAACTTTATCTAATCCTATAATCATTCAAGAATCACCACAGGAACAATCCATTCTTCAGGAGAATAGCTACCATGTGTAATTGAATAGCTATCAGTTTTTGAGAAAAATTCATTATATTTTGCTAATATAAAATACAATTCTTTTGGAAATGCCTTAGATTGATATTTAATTAATTTTTCACCATTTTCATTGATTAACTTATTTGCAAAAACTTCCTCATCATATATTAAAACTCTTTTAGACTTTTTATCAAATTGTAAATTTTTATTAAATTTAATTCCATTACCTTTACAATATAAATTTCCATGATCTGAACTTAAAATGATTTTATATCCAAATTCTTTTAATTTTTCAAATAAATGAATTAATGATGACGATTCAATATCATTTTTAATATCATTATATAAATTTGATTTATTAGCTCCAAACCCTTCATTAGTATGGGCATTATCATCAAAAAGATTTGAAATAAGACCAATAGCTTTATATCCTTTTAAATATTCAAATTCTATTTCTTCTTTATTTGAATTAATATTTTTAATAATTTTATTATTGTTTAAATCAATTCTTCCAAATAATATGTCTTTTTCATCAACATTTTTATTTTTAAAGTATTCTTCAAATCCTTTTTCTTCTACATTTTGCATAACATTAAAATTATCATCCATAAAGAATTTAGGAAGTTTTCCAGAAAACATTGAAGTTCTTGAATATGCAGTAACAGTTGGTAAAATTGCAAATGACTCATTTTCAGTTATTTTAAATGATTCAAGATAATTTTTTAAAATAAACCATTCATCATAACTCATTCCATCCATAACAATTAAAGCAACCTTATCTTCCTTAAATTTGTAATATATGTGATCTAATAATTTATTTAATGTATATGGTCTTTTATTATGGGGATAATGAATAAGTTTATCAAAAACATTTTCTTTAACAATAGTTTTAAAAATAGAATCTAATTTACCATAAACACCATCAATATCAATAAAATCATTAAAAGAGAATTTATTGTATTGAATGGTATAAATAATTTCAAAAAAAGATTTGGATAAAACAAATAAATCATCAATTCGTTCTAAATCAAATGAATCAATATAAAATTCATTATCTTGGTTTACATTATCTAAATCTAAAGCATTTGAATTTGAATCATCTGAATCTGAATTATCTGAATTTGAACTATTATTAAAAGAGTTTAAATGATTATTAAAGTTTTCAATATCTATTTTTAACTTATCTTTAAGTTCTTGATGATTATTTTCAGTTTTTTGTTTATTATCTTTAATTTTTTGTTTATTATTGTTAAGTTTTTGAGATAACAATATTTCATTTAAATTAATTTTATCCATGAAACTATTTTTAGATTTTAAATCATCATAATAATCATATATTTCCTGTAAATCATTTAAATTCATGTTATTTAAAGTATTTATATCTAAATCTGGAAATATTTTATTTAAATCTAAGATATAAGTATCAAAATTATCTTCAATAAATTTTAACCTTATTTTTTCATTAGAATATACTAATATTGGTTTATCTTTATTTTTATCTAAAAATAAATGCAAATTTCCTTCATTTTCATATTTATTTATTTCATAAAATCTTGATAAATCCTTGTAAAAATCCATAGATTTCAATAATCCATGTTCATCATAAACAAATACTCGATTATGATATTTTAATTGATTTAAAAAATATTGATACCATTTATTCATTTGAATCATTAGATATAATTTTCACATTCAAAAACAAAAATTTCAGCTTTATCATAGTTATCAATGGCATGATCTTCACTAATAAAATAATTAGATTCATAATCTGCATTTTCACGATCATCTTCTAAATCAGAGAAAATCTTAGCTATTTCTCCATCGAAATTACCATTAACAACATATTCAAATCCAAATCTTTGTATAGTTCCAGAATGTGTTTTTACATAAATTCCTTTTTTAACCAATAATGCAGTTGCAGCATAAAAAGTAGCATAATACGAACGATTAAGAGACATTTTATATCTTTCATTATCCAAAGCTATTTTAGAATCTTCAAGGGCTTCAAATGCACTATTCATCCATGTTTTAACTTCATCAAGATTCATATCTACCACATCTACTAAATCTATATTTATTTATCATTATATTGATAATTACAAACTTTTCCTGAAATTAATTTATTAAAAAATCAAAAGTTAACTAACTACTTTAATATAATTCCATCTTTAGTTACATTAGAAAAAAATGAAAAATCTTTATATTTAATATAATCATTTAAAGATCTAAATTTAAGAGAAACTCTTTCTCCTGTTTTAATAAGAATATCCATAACTTTAGTATAAATACTATCCCTAATTTTAAGTTGATCATCATCATTGGTTGTAAGTATCAAAATATCAATATCCGAATTAATATTATCCTCACCACGAGCAACAGAACCAAATAAAATGATTTTTTCAATTTCTGGATTATTTAAAGACTTAGCAAAATCAATAGCTATCTGTTTCCTATTATTTTTATTACTCATTATTGTTCCTCGTTTAATATAAAAAATGTGTCTATTTAAAAAGTATTTATTAAATTAAATATAAAAAAATAAACATAAAATAATTAAAATAAGTTTTTCAAATTAATATTTCTGTAATAATTATATTATAATATATAAATTAACAATATAAATATTTTGTTAATGGGTGTCCAAAACTTTACTTAAAAAAAAAGTATAAGGAATAATAGAAGAAAAATAAACAAAATTAAGCAAGATTAAAAGCGAACTAATTAATTAAAGTAATTTCAGCAATTGCAAAAAGTTCTACTTGAGGAACTAACTCCTTTCTTTTCTTTCTATCTAATTCTAATTGAATTTTATGAGAATTTAATTGTTCTAAAATACTTTCCATTATATTTTCAATTCATCATTTATTAATTTCTTTTTCCTCAGTTTAAACCACACATATATGTGGGGTTTAAAATTTAAATTATTTAATTTTTCCCATAATCCCAAATATTCAACTGTACTGTATGAAATCCAAGAAAGCATTTGAAACCGAATATTTTTATATTTTGTCGATTGTGTAAATATCTTGGTCTCTTTTGTAAAAATTTACCAAATATTATAAGTTTTTATCTTTTGATTTGAAAAAATAATCCATTTTACCTGCTATTTCTTCGTTACTTGGCAATAAGTTTTCATAATCTTTTGGTAATTTAGATGAAGTTTCATAACTTGCAACACATATTGGCAATTTAGAACTTCTAAGTGAATATTCAACTACAGTTCTGTTCTTTTCTTTGCATATTATTATTCCAATAGAATCATTTTCATCAGGTAATTTAACTTTATCGTTTAAAATTTCTAAATAGAATTCCATTTTGCCTTTATATTCTGGAATAAATTCTCCAATTTTAAGTTCAATAGCTACTAAACATTTTAATTGTCTGTGAAATAATAATAAATCAATGAAATACTCTTTATCCCCTAACTCTAATTTATATTGATTTCCAATAAATGTAAATTGGCTCCCCATTTCAAGTAAAAACTTTCTAATATTTTTAACCAATTCAAATTCCATTTCTTTTTCTGAATAATTTTCACTTAAATCTAAAAAATCAAAAATATACTCATCTTTAACAGCTATTGATGCACGATTTTTAATTTCATTAGAAATAGTTTCATCATAATTAGTTTGATTAATTAAAAACCTTTCATAAGCATTAGTTTCAATTTGATGAATTAAAACATTTTTAGACCATCCAAATTTCTTAGTAGCTAAAATATAAAATTCTCTCATTTGAGAATCCTTACACTTTTCCATAATAAGAACATGTTTAGTCCAACTAATTTCTCCAACCAGTGGTTGGAGTTTTTCATCTCCATTATATGTTTTATAAAATTTAACCATATTCCATATATTACTTACAGAAAATCCTTTAATGCCTGGAAATTCATTTTGCAATTCTTTAGATAATTTAACTACAATAGATTTTCCCCAAGACGCTTTAGAATTAATAGCCATTCCAATTTCCCAATATAAATTAATAAGTTCAACATTAACTGATTTTAAATCTATTTTCCACAAAATCATTTTTAGAATCTTTGTATTTGGTATATGGTTTAAATCTCATTATATCCAACATAAATATTATTTATTTTCTGTTTTGCCTTCAATTCTTTTTAATTCTTCTATCATTTTATCAAAATCTGATTGGAAGTTTTTGTCTTGAATTTTTTTAAATTTCTTATATTCATTAATAGCTATTTCTTTTGCTGAATTAGCATCAATACTGCCTTTATTTTGTAAAAGATTTAATTGATTTAAATTAATAAAATTATCTAAAAATTCTTTCCAATCATTCATAGTTGTTACCATTTCATTTAAAGCCCTATATTCTGCAACATTAAGAAAAGCTTCTACTATTCTATTTAAATTTTCTAATTCCTTCTTAGTTAAATAGTTTTTAGATATAACAACATCACTCATTACTATTTTTCCATTAGGATTTCTCCATGAAGTTAAACCCATGAATGATTTTTCACTATCGCTCCTATTTGCTATTATTTCTGCGGCTGTAAATCCTGTTACTCCATATATTAATTTATTTTGAACTGTTGCAAAAAACTCTTTAGTTAATTTTGCATCTTTATTATAATCATAGCTTGTTGCATATATGTCAGTAATTTTTTGATTGAACTTCCTTTCTGAAGATCTAATTTCTCTAATATCTTCTAATAGGTTTTCAAAATAATCTACACCAAATCTACCATCATTTTTTAACAATTCTTTATCTAAAACATAGCCTCTAACCATATATTGCTTTAAAATATCTGTTGACCATTTTCTAAATCGTGTAGCTTCTTTAGAATTCACACGATACCCTACTGAAATTATAGCATCTAAATTATAGAATTTTAAAGTACGTTTTACATCTCTACCACTTTCATTTTGAACATGTGCAATTTTTGCACTAGTTGAAATTTCATCTAATTCTTCTTCAGAATAAATATTTTTTAAATGCCTTGTAATAACTGTTCTATCCACATTGAATAGTTTTGAAATTGTTTTTTGAGTAGCCCATAAAGTTTCATTTTTATTATCAATAATGAAATCTCCAGTAATTGCACCTTCAACACCATTATAAAACAAAGTTCGTGTTATCACCTTATTATTTTCCATTAAAACACCTTTAAATAATTTAAATCATTGATATTTTTAATTTATGCACATTATTTGGTTTTGTCAAAAAGTGGGGTGGTTAAATTTTTGGTTGTGTTCCAAAGTTGGTTAACTTTTTTTAATTGCAATAAAATTTTTTAATATCTTTTATGGTTTTTATCATATTTAAATTTTTGTAAATATTAAAAACTATGATTTCAAAACTTGTTAAAAAAGTATAAGTATACTAAATAGAAAAAACTGAGCAAAAATTAAACAATTTAAATGCTATTCATCATTTAAAGTAATCTCAGCAATTGCAAAAAGCTCTACTTGAGGAACTAACTCTTTTCTTTTCTTTCTATCTAATTCTAATTGATTTTTATGTGAATTTAATTGTTCTAAAATACTTTCTCTTATATTTTCAATTCCTCGTTTATTAATTTCCTTTTCCTCCTTTTTAAAATAAACATCATATTTTTCTTTTTCTTTTTCTAATTTTTCATAAAGCTCCATTCTCGTATTTATCATATAATCCTTAATTTTTTGATCTTTTATCTTTTCAGCTTTAATTTTAATATCTTTTAAAGCTTCTCCAATATCATCTTCAAAATCCATCTTAATATTGAAATTATCATCATCTACAAACCAATTACTAACCTTTTCATCATAATCCCCAGCACTATTGATAAAAACAGGTATTAAATGTTTTCTAATAAAATCTTCATTATTTGTAAGTTTTAAACTATATAAAAATAAAGTTCCATTGATATTATCAGTGTAATTATTTATCTTCAAATCAAAAGAAAGTGAATTAAAAGATGTTATTTCATTTAATATCATTTTAATTAATGGATGAGATAAATTAAGATATTCATATTTTTCATTTTCTAAAGATATTTTTTTATCAAAAACAAGGTTTTTACATCTATAATTTTTAATTGGTTTTTCCAAATAATAAACATTTTTCTTATTAGAGTATTCTATTAAATCAATATGTTTATATCTAAGGTAAGCTCTAACTAAATTTTCAATTAATAGCTTAGTATCATCTAAAATATATTTTTTTGGATTTTCTTCTTTTTTTTGAGAAAATGGTATTAATAACTGTTGATTTTCAATAATGTTTTTAGCTTGAGAGTTCATTTTATTTCCAATTTCTTGAAGTTCCTTAGTTTTAACTTCCTTTTTTCTAACAGCTTCAATAAATAATTTATCAAAATTAAAATCCTCATTTAATAAACTCAAAACATCCCTCTTTTTATCATCCCCAAATTGATTAGAAATTATATCTAACTTACGATCTAAAATGTCTCTAACTCTCTCTTCAATAGTATCTTCAATAACAAAATTAAAAACTAAAACATCCTTTTCTTGTCCTATTCTATCAATACGACCAATTCTTTGTTCAATTTTCATAGGATTCCAAGGAAGATCATAATTAATCATAACATGTGCAAATTGAAGGTTAATACCCTCACCACCAGAATCAGTAGATATTAAAAATTGATGATCATCTTTAAATTTAGATTTAGATCCTATCTTCTCATCTAAAGACATTTTTCCATTGAAATAACTGACTTTATAACCATAATTTTCTAAAATCTCACCAATATACTCTTGAGTCTTGATAAATTCTGTGAAAATAATAAATTTAGTGTCTATTCCTTCTCTTGCAATAACCTCATCAATAATTTCAAGTAACTTAACTATTTTAGCATCTTGTCTTCCAGTAGAAGCTTTTTTAGCTATTTTAACACAATCTTCAAGGATATTCATTTCTTTAACAACATCCTTCTCAATTAATGAAAAATCAACACCAGAAGAAATATCCTCTTTGATTTCTTGAGATATAATCTTATCATAAGCTTCCTGAAGATTAATATCCTCAATTTCATCATAATCTATTTTTTTTAAATTATAAATATTATTTAAATCATTGTTAATTATATTAAGCCGTTTAGTTAATGACTCATGAATAGCTTTAGAAGATGATGAAACCATTCTCTGATAAATAATAAGTAAAAATGCTAAAGTCCTATTATTATCCCTTAATGCAAGATTATAAAACTTAGAAACATAATCAGTAACATTTTCATAAAGAATAGATTCAATATCTGATTTATCACGACGGATCTTAACAAGCTGGACAATTCTATCTTTAAAAATAAGATTACCATCTAAATCAGTAACAGCACGCTTTTCATTCTTAACAGTAACAGATTTAACATTATCAGGAGTTAAAGAACCAGCATCAAAGAATTTATAAGGATCAATTAACTCCAAGAGATTTAGAAACTTCTCACTCTTACCCTGATGAGGAGTTGCAGATAAGAAAAGTAAATTTTCAGTTGACTCAGCTAAAGCTTTACCAAGTTTATACCGTGCAGTTTCAGACTTATCCCAATCCTTACTTAAATGATGTGCCTCATCAACAATAACCATATCCCACTTAGCATCAATAAGATTTTGAGTTATTCGCTTATTATCCAGATTTCGAGAAGCTTTAACTTTTTCAGATAAAGAATCTTTAATAGATTTAGGTTTAGCAAAATCAATAGAGCAAATCACCTGATTATAATTCTCCCAAACATTCGTATCACCATGAATAGACTCCAAACCAGAGAAAACCTCACGATCAACAACTAAAAAATCCTCATTGAATTTAGTCTTAAGTTCATCCCTCCATTGCATAGTTAAAGCAGAAGGAGATAAAATTAAAACCCGATTAACCTTCTTACGCAACTTCAACTCCTCAAAAATCAAAGCCGCCTCAATAGTCTTCCCCAAACCAACCTCATCAGCAATCAAATAACGAGGAGAAAAACTCTCCAAAACATGATTAACAGTCAAAATCTGATGAGGAAGAGGCAAAATATTAAAATTATTAGCAGAAATAAGTTTACTCTGATAATTAAGAGCTTCAATTTTCTCACACAACAAACAAAGAGAAAACAAAAGAGGATCATCATAATCCCGAGTCTCACTCTTCTCAATAACAGAAGCAACCAAAGACAAAGAATCCTCCTTAAGATGCTTAATTTCCTTCAAATCATCAAAGAAAACCTTACAATAATTCTCCCCACCAATACTATCAATTTCAATTATAGTCCCCATACCGTATTCTGGGTAATCCTTACTTCTAATTTGACTTCCTATTTTCATTCAATCTCTCCAAATTTTATTAAAAAAATACTTTTTTCATCTTCTACTTCTAAATCAATAATTGAAATAATATCTAATTTTATAAATGGATGTGGATTATCACCTAAGAACTCATTTTTCTCATTGAATATCATGTGAATTTTTTTATTATATTCATTTTCATTAAGATCTATATAATTTAAGATTATTTTTTTCCCATCAAGAATATAAATAGAATCTTCTTTTATTTTATCAGAATAAATAACTTTTATATCATGATCTTTTTCACGAATAAACTTATTAAATGAAAGATTTTTAGGCAAAATTATTAAATTAGGATTTAATTTATTATTTCTCATAGATTTTATTGATTCTTTAATTAAATTATTTAATTTATCCTCTTTAATCTCTCCTAATTCTTTATTCGGAATTATGTCGAAATTTTGAATTTTTTCCAATATTTTATTTTGTTCATGAATAGCAAATTCTTTAATATAATCATCTTTATTCTGCATAGCAAAAACTATAGGAAGTGAAGAATCTTTAACTAAAAAATTTTTATCAAAAAACAATGTTGTCTTCACAGAAAAATATTCAGGACTGGTGGAGTTTCTAAAATTAATTTTGAATGAATTTAAACCAAAAATATCACTATATTTACAATAACTATTTAATATTTCAGTTTTCAGTTCTTCTTCTCGTTTTGAATCTAAACTTAAGTCATTTAGTATTTTTAAATAATGCACTTTTAATTCATTAAATCTTGAATCAATTAATTGTTTCGTTTTAGAAATAAGATTAATCTCATTAATCCTCTTTAATTCATAATTTTTAAGTTTTTCAGAAAGTTTATCATTGATTAATTCGGAATAATTATCAAAATCCTTTTCAAATTGATCCAATGTTTTAAATAAAGAATCTTTGCTATTTATTATTCCATCAAGAACAACATAATGGTATGAAGCACCATAATTTTCATACGGAGTTGAATTTACAAAAGATAAAATGAAATATAAATCTAAATAGCTGTGGAAATCAAAAAAGTTACTTAAAATATAATCATCACCCCATCCTTTTCCATTTCCAGCGAATAAATAAAGATTAAATAACCATAATTCATCAAAATCATTTAAATGTGATGGAATAACATTAACTGAAGTTTTACCATAATCCAAAGAGTACCAAATTTCTTTAATATATTTATTTGATTTTTCATTTTCATAATTATAATCGAAAAAATAAATACTATATGCGCCTAATGCGAAAAACTGTTTATAAACTAAAGCATTTACTAAATAGTCATTTAATAACTCACTTATATCTTCAAATGATAAACCAAATGGATTATTATAAATATTCATTAAATCAGTGAAATTTTTAAAACTATCATTCATAACAGTATCAAACCATGACTCCACATTGTTAATCTTTCCCATAATATCTATTGAATCACTTTTTTGATTAACAATATCCTTTGTATACTCTTCAAATAATTTATCCCCATAATTAGAAATAATTTCATTAAATGATAGTGATAATATATCATTTCGCATTAATACTGGACTAAAAAGATTTTTTCTTTTAAAATCATCACATATCATTTTAAAAACTTCAAAATTATCAATATCAATGACAATTCTTAGTGACTGAAAAATCACATTACTAAAAATTCTATGCCAATCCAAATCAACTAATTTAAAAGTAACATCCTTTGTTTTATCGTTAGTAAAGTTTTTATTCTCAAAATTTTCAGCAACAATAATCCATACATCACAAAAAGATAAAATTAACTGAGAAAAGAATTTCATTAAATCTATTGACTCATTAATGGATGAGTTAAAAAATGCATTGAAATTAAATTCAATAAAATACATATTAGACTTAAATATGTTTTCTTCATTTCCAAAAAAAGCTTTAAGTGACCCATTACCATAAACAATTGGTAAAAACTCATATTTTTTTGAATATATAATTTTAGACGAAATTACTTTAAAAACATATAATATTTCTTTTGAAGACTCTAAATCTTTTAGTTCTACAGTTTTTTTAAAAATCCTATATAATTCAATTAATATTCCTGTCAAAATAATTTTTTCAGAACTTAATTCATTTTTTTCAAATAAACTATTAACCGAATTTTTAAATTCACCCATAATTGATTTATAAATAAAATCTTCATTTGACTTAATTGATTTTATAGAAATATCACCAATAACAACCAAATTTTCAAGTTTTATAATGTTATTTTCATTTTCAAAACTTTCTATAGAATTTACGTTATCAAAAGATAATTTTATATACTCTTTCTGATCAAAATAACAAAACATCAATCGACTATATTTAATCAAATAGATTATAGATAAAATAAATAATATGGCAGTTATAATCCAAATACATTCATCTAAGAAATTAAAATTGATAATTTTTAAACATAAACCAACAAAACAAACCAAAATTAACAATATTTCAATTAAATAAAACAGTATAACTAAATGATTATTTTGAAATTCACTTTTTACTCTTTCAGAAATATTTGAAGCAATAGATTGTAAAATAAACTGAGATAATGAAAATACTATTGATAACATTGCAATTGAAGCAGATATAATCATTATTAAATAATCTTTAAAAATACTTTCATTAAATACATATTTAAAGAATTCCAAATCAAATAATTCAATAAAATCAAAATTATAAACAACAAGTAATGTAATAATCAGAATAATAATCCAAATAATTATATGTCCCACTATTTTATAATTTTCTGAAACAAAATATCTTGAAAAGAAATCAGTAAAAGATTTAAATTTATTCTTCAAATTACTCATAATCATCACAATTTTAATTATTTAAATAATTTGGATATAAATGTTAGTCTAAAAGATATATTATATTTATGATATTAACAAAAAATTAAATTCATTTTTGAAAATTACTATTTAGATAGTTTCATTTTTACTTACAGTCTCATTCCAGACATCACAAACAAAAATTTGAATGTTTCCACAATAATCACAAACTAAAAGTTTGTCAAAACGATTATTTTTATTAAATCCATAATTTTGTGGAATTATTTTTTTGGAATATTTTCCTTTACCACAATAAATACAATATTGAGTTAAATTTTTACCAATGGCATTGTTTCCTCTTTTTATCCTATTTATCATTATATTTACCTCATCTAAAACTTCTTTCGCATCCTTAAATCTTTCATCAACATCTGCAACTATCATTTTATTTAATAATTCATTGATTAAATTAGCTTCTCTTTCAGGGATTTTATTAATAATATTATATTTATCTTCAAGATGTTTTTCTCTTGAGAATATTTTTCCTGTAATTAACCAATATAAAAGCTTACCTAAAGAATAAACATCAGATGCAGGACTAATTTTATCTATTATCCCACTGTCATCAACTTAAGAGAATTATAGGAATTATTTTTATATTTTATAAAATTTTTATAAATTCTAAACCAATTTTAATTGCCTAAAATCACATTATTTTTATTTTTATTCATTGAAACAATACTATCAATATAATTTACTCTTTAATTCTACTTATTTTTAAAATAAGTAGCATTATATTGTTTGATATTAAAATTAATAATTAAACAAGAACATATATTAAATTAATAGTTTTTATAAATTTAAAACAAATATTAATTGTAATTTTTAATCAAAAAAATAAATATTATTTTAAATAATCGCTAAGTTGATGACATTGTCTATTATCCCATCTTCAAGTTCAGGAGACATATAATTTCTTGAACCTACTGCTTCTTCAGTTAAAGTAAACCTGTCTCCATCATCATCATAAAAACATAAGCCAAAATCACCAATAATTGGATGTAATTCATCATCTAAGAAAATATTTTCAGGTTTAATATCCCTATGAATAATTGGAGGTTCATTTAAATGTGCATAAGCTATTCCTTCACATATCTCTTTAAAAAGTTCCAACTTTACCATTAAATCATAATTATCAAAATCAAACTTATCTAAACTTCCATTCCCATAATAATTCATTACTAAATATGGACGAGTGTTATTTAAATCATAATCAACTACATTTACAATATTTTTGTGATTAAGTTCTAAACAAGCATTGATTTCTTTTTCAATCCTATCAATTCGATTAATATTTATTAAAAATTTCAAAGCAAATTTTTTATCTTGAAAATCTTCACTTTCAACCAATAAAATCTGACCTTGACCTCCTTCACCAATAGTATCTCCTGTTGGCTTCCATTTACCATATTTTGCTTTAGCCATAACAATTCCCCATACAAAATTAAAATACCTGAATATCTCTTATTTATACATAGCCCAATCAACAATAGCTGAAATATCATCATCACTATCAATGATTTTTCTATCAACTCTTTCTCCAAGCAGTTTAATAGTATCAATATCTTTTTCTTTATATAATTTCATCAAACCAAATGTAAGAGCTTCTTTTCTAATTTCTTTAATCTTTTTCTTTGAAGATTTTGCAGTTTCGATTATTTCTTTGAATTCTTTTAATAATCGTTTACTTCTGACTTCTTCTTTCTCTTGTCTCTCCATAGAAGAAGGTAATCTATATTTTCCATCTTCAGTTGTAAAATTATCCTCCAAAATTGTTTTTAATTCTGGAATTTTATCATCAGACTTAAGAGATTGCTTATTAAATTCAATACTAATATCATTATAAGTTTTAGGTTCTTTTAAAAACTGAGATAACCAAATAATAGCTGATTTTTCATCAGTAATTCCTAAAATTCTTTGATTTAAATCAAAATCATTAATATTTTCATTAAGTTTTAGATTTTTTTCATATTCTTCAATTTGATCTTCATTAAACCAAAATCCATTTCTTTCTTCAAAATTTGTATTTAAAAACTCATAAAAATCTGAAGCATCCATTTGAATTTCAAATCCATTTTGAATATAATGTGCTATGATTCGAGAATACAACATTTGATGAGTTCTTTCAATAGTAGATTCAATTAAAAGATTATTTAAATGCATTTTAACAAATTCTTTCTCAATATCTCTTCCAGATTTTTGTTTAAATCTTTCTGTAAAAGATTCAACAGGTTTATAGGCATTAATAATTAAATCATTCTTAACTGACCCTGGAGATGTAACCTGCTTAAAACTACCTTGTTTTTTATCCAAAACAGCGACTTGAGCTATCATAAATCCTGCTTTAACAATAGATTCTTGAATTAATTTCCATATTTCTGCTTTTGAATTATGAAATTCAACAGTAATCCAACGATTAGGTTTTAAAATTCTAAACATCTCTGAAAAAGCAGAAGTCATAAGTTCATAGTAATCATGATTGTCTTTATTCTGTTGATTATTGACAATAGCTTCCTCTTTATTATTAGTAAACACTTTAAGCCAAGATTCCCAAATAAAATTCAATTCAGAATACATTAAATTAGAACCAAATGGAGGATCAGTAAATATATAATCAACACAATTCTTAGGAACATTAGAAAGATCCGTAGACGATTGATTAGTAACTATAAATTTATTTTTATAATTGTTTGAATTTTCAATGAGAATTTTGAAAATTTTATACTTATTTTTTAATAAATTGAAAATTGAGGTTTCAAACCTTAAAGATGGAATATATAATGTTCCTGCTAATGGACCGGCATGTTTTTTTGTCCATCGGTTCATTTTAGATGATTTTTGTGATATTGAAGTGAGATATATAATATTTTTGTCTTTATTTTTACTTTTAATTATTTTATCATATAAAGAACTCAAGATATATAATGATCTTTTTTCATAAAAATGATGAACATTAGTAAAATTATGAGATTTAATAGGTTGTTTTGTATTATAACCTTTAGGCAACTCATTTGTTGGAAACCAATAAGGAATTTCCATGTTTTGAATTCTTTCAATTAAGTTTAAATCATTTTCATCAGGTATCTTTTCATACCTTTTTCGATTATACGTATAATTCACTAAAACTGGAACTTCTTTAGGTTGAATAATTTTATTCCCTAATCCAAAATCAAATATTTCCTCTGTTGCCCGTTCACAGTCTGTTTTTTTTAAATTTATATTGCATGTACTACATTTGAATTCTTTTTTAACTGAATATTCTTTCCTATTAACTGCAACATCCCAAAAAACTATTTCTTTTCCACAAGAAGGACAAATTAAGACATCACTCCAAACTAAATAATTAATAATTCCTTTTTTTTGTCCATCACTATTAATATGATTTGTTTTATACATCCAAGAACATTCTGTACTTAAATCATTAATAATATTATCTATTTCCACTAAAACATTATAATCAAAAGAATCATTGTAATTTTTTGAAATTAATGCAGGAGCTACTCCAATTTCAGACAATATTGGAATTCTATTAGTTAATTGTGCTGCAACACCAGTCATACCAGTACCACTAAATCCATCAAAGATAATATCCTTTTCTTTAGTGTAATGCAGAATATATTTGATTATGGCTTTATGTGGAACTTTTGTATGGTATGAATGCACCATATACACAGGATCATTTTTACCTTCACTTACATCACCTGCAAAAGGTTTAATCTTATATTCGTCACATTTTTCATCATAACTATCTCCATAGTATTCAATAAACTCTTGAATGAATGGATTAGGACATGTTAAATAGTAAGGACTTCTTGAAAATTCTAAAATATCTTCTATGTCTCCTAATGGGAAACCTTCAATGTTTTTCATCTTTTTAAGGTCTTTTCTAATCTTTTCTTCAGTTAAATTTAAAGATTCTTTAAAATCGTCTTTTTCAGCTACTAATTTCTTTTGAAAATCATTATTTGTCATTATGTCACCTTCAATCCAGAATACACTTTAATTTATCTGGAGAAATTGTTTTATTGATAAATTCTTCCCATTTTTTATATTCATATTTAGAAAATTTTCTAAAAATAGGTTTAAAACTCTTTAAAACATTACAATCATCTTTAAAAATTAAAATAATTGATTTTAATGTATCCTTTGCATATTTTTCTTGTTCTATTCCATTTTTAAATAATCTGCCATGTAAAAACTCTATCAAATACAATTCATCAATATATTTTGCAAAATGAATAATATTCTCCATATTTGATGTTTTTTCAGTGAAAAACTTAAGATCTATGAGTTCATCATTTTGAATATCTAAAAAATGTTTTTCAATTGGTTTAAACTTATCTTTTTCTATTTTTTCATGAATTTCCATTAAAACATCCAATATTCTAAAAAAAATTTCAGGAAATCTATGCAATTTATCTTTGAGTTCTATGTCAAAATAATGAATAATCTCATCTTGATTTTTTTTATCAGTCATTAAAAATATTTCAATACCCTCAGTATTTCCATGTTTTATGTCAAAATAAATATTTTTAGGAATAGACTTATAATTCTCAAGATTACCAAAAATTATATTAAAAACATTTTTATCCATATCTCGTTCAACAAAAGCAGTTCTATTAAAAAAAATATTATCTGACTCTGGAAAACCTCCATTTATATCATTATAAAATTCAGTGAATAACATATTATACTCCTCAGGATACTCTTCTTTTAATATCATGTATTTGCAGATTGCTGCTTCATTAGTTTTCCTAAATTCTTCTTCATAATTACAAAGTTCCGTAGATAAATTATTAAACACATGAATTATTCTTCTAGGATTTTTAACATATTCCTCTGAAATAATGGATAAAGTAGATGTTTGAAAATTAAAATCTTTATTTATTTTATAAACATAATCTCCAATTTCATTGTTTTGTATTGGTTTAATTCTCATAATTATATCAAATAATTTTCTAAAGAATTCATCAGCATAAACATTATTTTCATCATTATCCCTATCTGAATTCAAATTAAATTTATTGCTATTCAACAAATGTTTTCTTAAAATTTCATCATCTAATGGAATAATAAAAATAATTTGTTCATTGTTATCTTTTAAAAAAGTTTTTATGTCTGATAACAATTTGTAAGCAACATCTGGAGAGCATCTATCAATATTATCAATTGCAAAAATAAGTTTTTTAATATTTTCTTTGTATAATGGTTTTTTACTGTTTTTTTTAAAAAATCTTTTAGATAACCTCTTTATTTTATTTTTAATACCATTTGATTCATTAGGTTCAAAAATTTTAGATATTAAACTATCAAAACATTCTTCAAATTGTTCTGGAGCAAAAAAATATGGATTACTTGTAGTTGTTTTAAAATTAACAATAAAAACTTTAAATAATGCCAGTAAAAACGATAAAATTGAAATAATTAAACTAATTAAAGTAATTAATCCAATACTTCCTAAATTTTCATTTATAATTGTGAATATGTCTAAATTTAAAAAAAATAAAAAAATAACAGCAATTATAACTCCAATAATAGCTAATATTGTCCATTTATTATTAATTCCAAGTTTTATATTCACATCTTTAGAAGTATTTTTATAAAATTTATCGTTAAATGATTTTTCGTCAAATCCTAATTTTTTTACTATTTCCATTAAAAACATTCTTCTAAATGAATCATTTTCATATTTCCAGGCATCATATTTTACTAAAACTACTTTTTCATTCTCTTCTTCATTTTTGACTTTAATTTTACTTTCTATTGATTTAATAATTGATGATTTTCCTCTGCCCCATTCACCAAAAAGCCCTATTACAATTGTTTTATGTGAATCATTATTATAAATCAAATCAAGTAAATTTTCAGAATACTTAGTTAAATTAAAAAAATCCTCTTCGGCATAAAAATCTATTTCATCATCTGAAACTATATGCCTATTCATCTGAATCACCATTAACCACAAGTATTCTTATTTTATCTTCGTCTGATCCTTTAGTTTTTTCAGTTATATATTCGTTTATCTTTGATTTGAATTCATCTAATTTTAGAGTGTCTTTATTTCTTGTTACTTCTCTAAATAGCTCATCCATATTAATTTCTTTAATTTCTATGTCTTTTAATATATTATTTATTGCAGCTATTGTATTTTCATTTATATCTTGTAATTCCTTTGCATTAATTATATCTCCAATTATTTTTTGTTCATTTTCTTCTAATAGCTCTAATTTATCTTTTTTATCACTTACATCTTCTAATATTTGCTTTGTCCATTGATTGTATGTGTTTATTGTTTCATCGTATAGTGCTTCAATTTGGCTTTCAATAGCTATGAATTTTTTATCTGGGAAACTGGAGCTTGTGGCTGTTGGTGAATCATTTAATTCTTCCATAACTAGATCGTCTTTGCGCAACTCATTTAAATCATTTATTTCTATGAAAATTTTGTTGAATATTGTGGAATTTAAGGAATTAATTCCTTTCATTGCCTTTAATTTATTATATTCTGATGATTGTCCTATTTCTTCTAATAGCTTCCAATTTACTCCTTCTCCTACTGCATTTCTATGGGCATTGTAATAAATTTCTTTATATTTCTTTTTAAATAGCTCTATTTTTCCTTTTAATGGGTTTCTTTCATCTTCTTTTAATAATTTTCTTAAATTACTTGTAATAGCCATAAAATCATCAGATATTTGATTTAATTCTTTTGTATTCTTAAAGAAACAATCATATTTATTTAATAATTTTAAAGCATCGTTCATATAATTTATAGAATTAATAATATATTCTTGAATATCTTTAAAAAGAGATTTTAAATTAGTAATTACTTCATAATTTTCATTTATTTCTTCTAAATGCTCTTTAGAATAGTCTAAATTTTTAAATCCAATTAAACTGTTTATTTTTAACTTTTCAAAATTTACTTTGTTTATTTGATTTAATTTTATATCTATTTCATTAAAAACATCTCTCATAGGTTTATAATATGTTATACTCTTAAAATCACTATTTATAATATTAATATCATTTAATATTTCTTCTATTTTACTTAAATAGCTTGTAAATCCTTTTTGTCTGTTCTTTTTTAGGGAAATTAAACTTGAATCTAAATCTAAAACATTGAAGAGTTCTTGGATTTTTGATACTGGGATGTCGGATTCTTTTTTAATGTATTTTATGTCTTCTAATTTTTTTATGCTGTCTATTTGATTGAATTCTGTTGATGAATAGCTTTTTCCATTTCTATTACTTAAAATTATATCTCCATTTCTAAGTAGAATAGCTATTATTAAGTATACTATTTCTTTTTGTAATCCATAAGGTTCTTTTTTAAATTCTGCTATTATTTCATTAACATCCAAATTTTTATCATCATTTAATTTATTTAAAATTATTTTTGCATACTCTGAACTTGTAACATCCAGTAGATTGTCTTTATATAATTCTAGAGGAATTAGAATATTTGTGTATTGTGTTGTTAAATCTTTTACTGCTCCTTCTGTTGGAATAACTTTTAAAACACTATCTATTGTATTTTCAATATTGTTATATGATATTTTTGCTTTAAATCTTGGATATTTATCATATTTATTCGTTAATTCTTCTGATAATAGCTTTTCTTTTATTTGTGAAAATATTTCTGTGGTTATTTCACTGTTAATTCCTAAATCTTCAAGTGAATAATCTTTTTGTTTATATTTAATCGTTGATTTTGAGAAAACTTCATTAAATGCTGGTTTTAATTCATTATCTATTATTGTTCTCTTTTTATTTTTCATTACATCTGTGTATGTGTGGGTTTTTATTAATTCAATTGTTGCTACTAATCTTTTAAGAGCTTTTGAAAAATTATCATTGTATTTTGGATTAATTAAAATACAATTTGAGTCATATCCATTAGTTTGAGCATAGCCATGTAAAACAATTGTGAAATCTTTATCTTTGATTTCTATTTTATTTCCAATATCTACAATAAAATTCCCTTCTCTAAATGAATTCCTTTCTTTCCACTTAACTGTGTCATTTAAGATGTATTTTTTTGATGGATCCCAAAAGTTAATGTTTTTATCCAATTCAAATTCCAATTCATCAAGTAAAAACTCTTCAACAAATTTTTCATTTAATGATTGCCAATCCCCAAGTTTAGATGCTTTATTGTTGATTATCTGTTCATAATCTATTGTTGCATTTAAATTTATGTAGTATATGTTGTTTTTTGCATCTTTATTAATGAATTGTCCAAGGGATTTTTGAATTAACATATTTAAAGTCGTATCTATATCATCCACAGGACTTATCATAGAAGATTTTGGAATTATAAATAAATTTTCTGCAAATTTCTCTGGACTGTCTCCTCCTTTTTTATCTCCATCTTTATCTGGTGAAGATATAAGGTTTTTAATAGCTAAACTTTCTATTAATCTATTCGCATTCTTTTTATATCTATCATCAAGACTATTTACAATATCTTTTAAGGAATTAACAACAGCTACAACTGGTTTTACATCTTCTCTATTGCTAATTCCATACTGGTTTTCAATCATTGAAGAATATATTAAATCATAGGTTATAAATTCTGGAAAATCTTTATCCAATATTTTTCTAATCTCATCAGATATGAATTGTAAAATTGATCTATTTTCAAAAAATGATATTTTTGAGAAAACTTCTATTACATAAGGATGTAATGGGAATAAATCAATGTATTTATCCTCTTCTACTGATAAATTTTGAAATTTTGGCTTTAAATCTTCAAATAAAGTTCTTATTTCTTGAATTTTATTTTCATTTTTCTTAACTATTCTTTTTGAAACAATTTCTTCAATATTTTCACTGGTTATATTAATATTTAAGAATCTTTGTTCTATTTTACGAATTAAGTCTGCATGCCCTTTATATTCTGGAGATGAAAATATATGTTCCTGCATTGAAAGCATTAAAATAAAATCTTGATTAGATGAACTTTCTGCCAATTGTCTTGTGAAATTTAAATCATATTGCTGGTCATTTATTGTGCTTTTTTGTCTTATAAAATCAGAGTATTCATCAAAAATAACTATTAATCCTTTTTCAGGATATTTTTCTTTAATTTTGAGTATTATCTCTTCAAGGATTTGTTTAGGGTCTTTAAGAATTTTTTTAGAATCTTTATCTCCTTCAGAACCATAATCATCTATTTCAATACCATAATTTTGCGATAATTGTTCTTGAACATGATAATAAAAAATATCTGCAAGAGAATTATCTTGTGTTGCAGGTAATTCATATTTAACAACTAAAAATTCTCTATCTAATTCTTTAAATCTATTTTTTATTTCCTCATCTTGAATATATTCTCTAAGTTCTATTTTTGATAAAAGTAAGGAAATAAATGCAAGTAAATGAGATTTACCTGTTCCATAATTTCCAATAATATTAATAGAAGTGTTTTTATCTGTTTTATTTCCATTAAGATATTCTAAAAAGTAAATTAAATCATCTTTAAGATTTGAAGAGATAACAAAATTTTTAACCATCTTTTCTTCGTTTTCAATACTTCCAATTTTAATAACTGGTTGTATTTCTTCAAAAGTAAAAAGATCTTTAATCTTCATCTTCCCACCCTAATACATATTTATTTTGAGAAACATCCATTTCAATATAATTTAATTTTTCAACAGAAGAATAAGTTAATTTATTGTCTGATAACTTTCCATCAATAAAAACGATTACAATCTTCCCATCCCGAGTAAAATATTTTAATGTACTACTTATCTCTATTTTACCAAGTTCTGGAGAAAATATATAACTTATATCATCTAAAGCTATTATGTCATCATCCTGTTCCTCTAAAAAATTTTTTAAAATATCTGCACCTTTCATTTTTTTATCACGAGTAGATAAATCACTTACAAGATGTGATATTTCTATAGAAAGATTAATTTTTTTAATGTTAAGATTTTCAAATTCTTTTTGATATTTCGAACTCTTTTTATTTATTATGATGACTTTATTCCACATATCCTTTTTCAAATCATCAATAGCTTCATTTAAACTAAATTCCATATAAATCCCCAGATTTCATCACATTTTAATTTTTTAAATTAAATTATATTACAAGTTAATTTTATTCACAACACGTAAAAAATAATTATAAAAAGTATATAGTTCAATGAAAATTATTTACTGCTTAATTATTTGTATAACTCATTATATAAAGTTTATTAAATGATTAAAAACTTTTTAATGAAGATTAAAATAAATAATACCTAATAAAAACATGATATTACCCCCCCCCCTTGATTATATACTTAAATAAAAAATTAACTAAAAATAAATGCTAAAAGTTAAAATAAACTGTTAAATCTTGTAATTTTATTATTATTGAAAAAAATTAACCTCATATTAATGCCTAAAATTAGCAATAAAATAACATAAATATAATAAAAAAACATACAAAATAATATAGTCTTAGACTTGATGAAGAGATAAAAAAGAAGATTTATATATCTAAATCTATTTTGGATAAAATTGATGCTCTAACAAATGAAATAGCTATTAATTTACATGATTCTAATGAAAATGATTATAGGGAGGTAAAATATTTGTTAGAGGAAATGGAGAAACTTGTTAAATCTATAGAGAAGTATAAATAAAATAAAAGAAGAATATTTTTTGTTGTTAAACTGTTTCACATTAAATGTTTTCTATTTAAAAAATTATTATTAAACTATTTATTTTAAATATAAATTCATTAAATTTAATTTTTTAAACTAAATCTATTATCCTTTTATTGTCAAATTAAATTCTAATTAAATGCAATCTATCTATTTGGACATATATATTATAATAGTTTGACAATAGTTTTTTAATAGTTTTTAAATATTATAAATATAAAATGACAATAGTTTTTCAATACCATTATTTAAAAATAGCTATTAAACTTTAAGTATGGACTTGAAATATATTAACCTAATATCTTATGTTAAACGATCTGAACATAGAACAAAGGTCTTGAAAAACTTAGAAAAAGAGATTAAATTTCCCCGAGATATTTTTAATCAAACACGGTTACAGCGAAGTGATGTTAGTCGGGCTTTGAAAGAGTTGAAAAGTAAGAAATTGGTTCATTGTTTAAATGAAAATGAAAAACAAGGTAGATTATATGAAATCACGGGCTTAGGGAAAAAAGTATTAAACAATTTAGATAGCTTATAAAATGAAAATTAAGTATTTATTCTTATTCTTTTTTATTTTCTTAAAATATAAATTTAATTTATCCAATAACACTTAAATAAACTTAAATTTAAAATTTAAATAATTTAAGATATTTAAATATGATTTAAATAAATCAATTGACTAAAATATAATTTTTAAGTAGAAGCAATAGCAATTTATATACTATAATAATCATAACAGATAACTATGAAAACTATAACCATACCATTATCAAAAACAATATTGGAAGAAATAGAAGGTAAAACAATTAAAAAATATCATATTAATACTAATGGAGAGTTAGAATTAAAAATAGCTGACTGTGAATTTTGGAATGATTTAAAAAATTTAAAAAAAGAAATAGATTCTAGAAAAGGAATAGAAATAGAAGTTGATAAACTTGACGAGCACTTTTTATAAACTCCTAATTACAACAAAAGAAAAAAAAATATGGTAAAATCATATCATACTCATCAATTATGACAATTTAAGGATTCTTAATTTTAATGTTTATTATATATCTTATTCCTATGACCAATTTTCAAAATACAAATAACATTTAAATCTTCATATATTTTATATATGATTCTATAATCACCTTTTCTTTTAACTTTACTTCCTTTAAACATTCCTTGAAGTTCTTTATTCTTATGAGGATCCTGTTCTATATCTTTAATCCCTTTTAAAATCTTTTCAGTAGCTTTTTTATCTTTTTTTGTTAAATTCATCAAATAATTTTTAACACTCTCTGAATATCTTAATTTATAGATCAATTAAAAAACTCCCTTAAATTCTGTAAAAACATAAGTTTATTATAACCTTAATTTTTTAATAAAACATGATCTAAAAAATTTAACATTTATTTTAAATTTATTTAATTATTTTTAATAATTCTTTAACTGTTTCAATTTTCATATCTAAACTTTTAAAAAAACTAAGATTACATAAGATAATTTATTGTTCGAAATATATAAAACTTTTTATTAATTGTATAGAAATTTAAATACATTCTATAACATTATACGAAAAAATAAGTAATTTTTTAAGTTTTTATTTAAAAATATATGCAAATAATCATTAAAGTCATATATATAGAATGTAAATATGTTTAAAAAAGTAATAACCTATGATATCAAAAGTAATATAAACTTTAAAAAAATATTTAAAAAACAGTGCTGTGATAATGTTATATCTTAAATTGTTTAAATAATCTCATTAGATTAGTGAAAAAATGTAAAAATTACATTTTTCATCATTTAAAAGTTATCCATACAGTATTTAACTATTGAAATATTATTTATTCAAATTGTTTTCCATCCAGCCCTAAAAATTCTGCAAACTCTGGAACATCCATTTCAGTATAATTTCCATTATTCATATCGTTTTCAATTCTAAAAAGCTCATCAGATAACTCATCAGATAACTCATCAGATAACTCATTTTCATGAAAATCTTCAATACCCATTGCAATAACAGTGTTTAAAATTTGATTTTCACTTTTACTATTATTCTTAGCTAATTTTTGAATTTTCTCTATTAACTTTGGTTCAATTACATAAGACATAAAAATCATCTCAAAAAAAAATAAAGTTTAAATATAAAATAGTTTATTTATTTAATATTTTTTTATATCGCTCATCATATATAAATTTTTTATTTATTTTTTATATAATTCAAATGAAAAGTTGTTTTATATATTTTCTTTAAACTTTTTAAAATAATCACAATTTCCACATAAAAAAATCTATAAAAAGAGATTAAAGTAGATTATATGAAATAACTGAGTTAGGAAAAAAAGTATTAAACAATTTAGATGCTCTATAAAACATAAAAATTAATAAAACTGTTCATAATTAAAAAATACAAATGTTTAAATAATAAAAAAAATAGAATAAGTAATAATAATTTAGTTAAGAGAATATATTTAAATAGAAAAATTGATTTAAAACAAGTATTTTAGATAACAATTAATTAAAAATTAATAAAAATAGCTAACATTAGATTAAAATATAAAAAAATAAAAATAAGAATTAGATTCACAGCCCTATAGCCACTTCCAACTTAATGGGTATGCCACCGAGCGACAACAAAAACTATAAGGGCTTACTATGAACTACTTACTATTTTTGTTTTAAACATATATAAATATTTCTATGGTGTGAGAAATATGGAAAAATGGTATCTTGATGAAAGTAAAGTTTGGGATTAAAAGGTAGTAGCACCTTTGTGATTAGTATTTTAAGATTTA
>JAISIT010000090.1 GCA_031261915.1 Candidatus Methanoflexus mossambicus | reverse complement strand
TAAAAACATTCGAAGATCCCTACGAAGAACTTGCTTACTGGGCAGCACAACAAAGAGAAAAAGCAGAACAAGCAGAAAAAGAACTATACACAGATAAACTCGCAAAAAAAGATGAGGAGCTTGTAATGAAAGATGAGGAGATAAAAGAATTTAAAGAAAAATTCAATATGCAAAATGAAGAATTCAAATCAAGAATTGAAAAAATAGCTATTAATCTAAAAAATCAGAAAATATCCTCCGATGTTATTTCAAAAACCACTGGATTAACAATAGATGAAATAAAAAACTTAAAATAGCTATTTTTTTTAAATCTATATAAAAAAATTTATTTTTATTATTAAACATTTTTAAATTGCATTAAATAATAAATAAAGTTTTTATTTTTAATCATTTGTTTATTGTATGAGATATTTCATATTGGTGTTATTTTTAATAGTAATAATGATACGGATAGTTATAATAATAGTTATAATAATAGTAATGATAATGAGAGTAATAAGATGAAGAATAATGATTTCAATAATCTTAATAATTTCAATAAGCTTAATAAGTTTAATAACTTAAATTTTAATCATTTATTGAATTTTAATTCATTTAAATTGATTTTAAGGATTTTATTAGGTTTAATAATATTATTTATTTTAATATTTTGTTCTAATTCTCTTGATGCTGTTTCTGTGTCTCATATTGATAATAACACTGATGATGGTGGAATTAAAAATGCAATAATAGCTACTGATGTAAATGGAGAAATAAATTTAAATGAAGGGATTTATACTGGTGAAAATAATACTAATTTAACTTTAAATAAAAATTTAACTTTTATTGGTGACGGTAAGGTTATTATTGATGGATATGGAAAAAATAACATTTTTACTATTGATAATAATATTGATAATATTGATAATATTGATAATATTGATGATCTTGATAATATTGAAAATAATTATAATTTAAATGTTTCTTTTATTAATATTATTTTTATAAATTCTTTTGATATTAATGGAGCTATTTATATTCCTAAAAATAATAGTTTTGTTTCATTTATTAATTGCACATTTATAAACAACACTGGAACTAATGGTAGTGCAATTACTAGTTTTTCTAGTCTTGAAGTGATTGATTCAACTTTTGAGAATAATTCTGCAAATAAAACTGAGGGTATTGGTGGTGCTATTTGGAATAATGGAACTAATCTTTCTATTACAAATTCTAAATTTATAAATAACTCTGCACATTATGCTGGTGCTATTTATACTTCTGGTGTTAATTTTAGACTTATTAATTCTTCTTTTGTTAGTAATTTTGCAGTTAGTGATGGTGGTGCAATTTTGAATGATGAAGGAGGTGTTAATTTTACTGTTGTTAATTCTTCTTTTATTAATAATTCTGCAAGTTCTGAAGGTTTAGGTGCAGGTGGTGCTATTTTAAATTATGCTAATGATTCAAATATTTTTAATTCTACTTTTAAATATAATGCTGCTTATGCTGGTGGTGCTGTTTTTAATATAGGGGCTAATTTTACTGTTGATAATTCATCATTTATGTATAACAATGCAATTAATACGATGGCTGGTGCTATTTATAATTTGGGTGCTAATTTTAAAGTTATTGATTCATTATTTGTTTGTAATTCTGCAGTTGGGGATGGTGGTGCTATTTTTAATTATGAAGGAGGGTTTAATTTTACTGTTGTTAATTCTTCTTTTATTAATAATTCTGCAAGTTTTGAAGGTTATGGTTCGGGTGGAGCTATTTTAAATTATGCTAATGATTCTAATATCTTTAATTCTACTTTTAAACATAATACTGCTTATGCAGGTGGTGCTGTTTTAAATGTAGGTGTTAATTTTATCATTGATAATTCATCATTTGTAAATAATAATGCAAATTACATGGGTGGTGCTTTTTATAATGGAGATTATAATGGAGATAATACTGATGTTACTATTTCTAATTCAATATTTGTTAATAATTCTGCAGTTGGTGATGGTTGTGTTATTTGGAATTCTGGAGATAATTTTAATATTGTTAATTTAACAGTGCTTAATAATTCTGCAAAATCTGGTGGAGCTATCTACAATACTGGTGCTAATTTATCTGTGATTAATTCTAATTTTACATCTAACAATGTAAGTTATTGTGCTGGAGCTATTTATAATACTGGATTTGGGCTTTTTATTAAAAATTCTAATTTTATTAAAAACAATTCAACAGGAGTTGTTTATGGTAGTGGAGCTATTTATAATACTGGTGCTAATTTGACAGTGATTAGTTCTAATTTTACCGATAATCATGTTAAAGCTGCTATGGGTGGAGCTATTCGAAATTCAGCAGTTAATTTTACAGTGATTAATTCATCTTTCCATAATAACTATGCTGGTAGTAGTGGTGGAGCTATTTATAATTCTGCTAATGATTTTAAGATTTTTAATTCTAATTTTACAAATAATACTGCTAATCCTAATGGGGGAGCTGTTTATAATACTGGAGGACTTAATTTTATTATAAACAATTCAAATTTTAAGTTTAACAATGCAAGTACCAGTGGTGGTGCTATTCATAATACTGGAGCTAATGCTAAAAATTTCACTGTTTATAACTCTAATTTTACAAATAATGCTGCAAAGAATTCTGGTGGTGCTATTTATATTTCCACTGCTTCTAATTGTAGTATACTTGATTGTAATTTTGATAATAATAATGCAACACAATCTGGTGGAGCTGTTTATAGTTCTTCTGCAGATAATATTACTATATTACATTCTAATTTCACATCTAATTATGCAAACAGTAATGGTGGAGCTATTTATAATTATGGTTCTACTTCAAAGTCTATAAAAACTTTAAATCTTTTTAATTCTAATTTTATAAATAACTCTGCAAAAAGTTATGGTGGTGTTATTTATAATTCTGCTAATTTAAAATTATCTAATAATGTTATGAAAAATAATAATGCTTCTAAAGGAAAAATGATTTATAATACTGGGAATTATGCTAATATTGGCGATTTAAATCTTAGTTTTATTAATAATGCCACAATTAAAACATTAACAAATAATGAAATAGAGTTAATAGCTATCCTTACTGATGATATGGGAAACATGGTTAGTGGAAAGAATATTTGTTTTTATATTGGGGATGTTCATATTGAAAATGCCACAGTAAATGAAGGAATAGCTAAATTTAATTATACTCCTTTAACTTCTGGAGTGTTTACTGTTTATGGAGATTATATGGGTCGTGATGGTCATGATATTCATATTTTAAATGGAACATTAGTGAGTTTTGATTTTAATCATGGAATTTTTGTTAATAATTCTCATAATTCTTTTGGAGATGGGAATAATTGGCAGAATCCATTTAATAATCTTTCAACAACTCTTGAAGCTATTATTAAATATAATTTGTCGAATATTATTGTGCATATTGCTGGAGATAAGTCTAATTTTAATCAAAATTATATTGGGGACGGTGTTAATGTTAATTTAAATTTAAATTCTTCCTTTGAGAATATAACAATTGTTGGTGAATTTGGAACTCCAATATTTGATGGTGAAGGAATAAATAGAATATTCAATATATCTGCAAAAAATATTACAATAATGAATTTAGCGTTTATAAATGGAAACAGTAGTCAAGGAGGAGCTATTTATAATTCTGCTAATGATTTAAAGATATTTAATTCTACATTTCTTAATAATGATTTAAGTTCTAATTCTGTAACAAATAATGGTGGAGCTATTTATAATACTGGAAATAATATTAAAATTAATTATAATAGGTTTTATAACAACTCTGCTTATGATGTTTATACTCTCGATGGCACTATCCAAATCAATGGAGATTTTAACTGGTGGGGTTATAATGATAAGATGAATGAAGTTTGTAATTTTTATACAAATAATCATTATGTTTTTAATATTACTAATTCCACTAATTTAAATAATTCTTATTATAATGACAATGTATTGTTTTCATTTTTAATTTTAAATAATTCTGATACTAATAATATTAGTTATTTGTCTGATTTTAGTGTTTATGGCAATTTTGATGATATTCCATTTAATACTAATAAAAACAGCAATAAACAAAAAGATAAAGATCATTATGATCAATTCCAATATGAATTTTTAATTCCTAATGCAGGAAAACATAAGTTAAATGCAAGTTTAGATGGGGAATTTGCAGAATTTGAGTTTGAAATTCTTAAAAAGAATTTAAATATTTCAGTGATTATTCCAAATGGATCTTATGGAAATAAAATCCTCCTTAAATTGTATTTAAATGAGGATGTAAACACGATTAATAATCTGACTATTGGTAATCAAACATTTATTAATCTTCATTTTGTTAATGGTAGGGCTGAAGTTAATTATACTGTAGATCGTGCAGGTATTTTTGGTTTAAATATTTTTTTTAATGGTGGTGTTATTTATAATGATTGTTTTAATATT
>JAISIT010000054.1 GCA_031261915.1 Candidatus Methanoflexus mossambicus | reverse complement strand
TATAATACACTAAATGATAATTATAATATTATAATAAACAAAAATGTTACAATAAAAGCCAACGGCACAGGAGCAATAATAAATGGAGACGGACAACATAGACTTTTCACAATAGCTACGGGTTTAAATGTTAAGTTTATAAACATAAAATTTTTTAATGGAAAATCTGGTAATGGTGGAGCATTATATTGTGAAAGTGGCACATTAGTTAATATTATTGACTGTAAGTTTATTAATAATTCTGCTACTGGTTCTGGTTCTGGTGGTGCTATTTATAATAATTATGGTAATAGTTTTAATGTTTCTAATTCTCGTTTTGAGAATAATTTTGCTGGGTTTGGTGGTGCTATTGAGAATAATGGTGGTCTTGGTTTTAATGTTTTTAATTCTAGTTTTGTGGGTAATTCTGCTGGTGCTTATGGTTATGGTGGTGCTATTGAGAATTATGGTGCTAGTAATTTTATTGTTTCTGATTCTAGTTTTTTTAATAATTTTGCAGGTAGTTATGGTGGTGCTATTGAGAATTATGGTGGTCTTGGTTTTAGTGTTTTTAATTCTAGTTTTATAGGTAATTATGCTTGGTCTGGTGGTGCTATTGATAATAATGGTGGTCTTGGGTTTTATGTTTTTAATTCCAGATTTATGAATAATTATGCTTCTAAAACTTATGGTGGTGCTATTGAGAATTCTGGAGGTAATAATTTTAAGCTTAGTGATTCTATTTTTGTAAATAATTCTGCACATAGTTATGGTGGTGCTATTAATAATTTCGGTGGTGTTAATTTTAGTGTTTTTAATTCTAGTTTTGAAAATAATAAAGCAAAGTATGGTGGAGGTATTTTCTCTAATGCTAAGGATACTTTTATTTTTGATTCTAATTTTACTCGTAATAGTCAAGCTATTGGCTTAAGTACTAATGAATATAGTATTTATGGAAATAGAATTCTTGATAATGCTATTGGAATTGAATATTCTTTTGTAAATAGTGTTTATTCTATTCCAATATCTAAAATTTATGCTAATACGACGGTATTTGAAAATAATAACTATTCATTTGCTATTAGTGGAATAGATTCTAATTATACATTTTTTGGAAATGGATTTAATGGTAGTAAATTGGGATTTATTGTTTTTGCAAATGGTCAAGGTAATGTTTTGGATAATGTGAGTATTACTGGTCTTAATAATGCTGCTGTTGTCTTTGATAAAGTTTCAGTTAATGATACTATTATTAATTCTGATTTAATTGCTAATAAAATAGCTATTACAGTTATGGGGTCTAATTCTAATATTAAAAGTAATAATATTATTAATAACAGTTTTGGAATAAATATCACTGGAAATGGTGGTGTTGGTGTTAATGGTTTAACTATTAATTTTAATCGTTTTATAAATAATACTAATACTATTGTGGGTGCTGGTAGTAATAATAATCTTTCATCTAATTGGTGGGGTCAAAATACTGATATTGGTAATTTTATTAAGGGTTCTGGTTATATTTTAGATGATTATTTTGTTATGTTTCTTAGATATTCTCCCAGTGGCGATGTAACTATAACAAATAGTGAGTTTAATGATTCTAAAGGAGTTTATGTTTTATCTTTTTATTTGGCTTTAAATACAAGTAGTTATGATAATGTGTTAAATGAGTCAGCTGCTTTAGTTCCAAATTTTAATAAAACTATTGTTATTGATAATGGAACAGACAATATAGAATATTTAATTAATAGTGATGTTAATAATACTATATTTGTAAGTAAAGCTCTTCAAATTCATTATAATAATAAAAAAATAGCTATTCAGGCATTAGGTGATAATGAAAATATTGAACTTAAGCTTTTACTTAATAAACCAGATTACACTAATGGACTTTATATTAATGGCTCATGGACTGATGTTAATGAAGATGGATCCTCGTGGGATACTCCATTTATAAATTTAAATGCCGCACTTCAAGCTATTGTTGATAATGGATTAAATAGTGCTAATTGTAATTTTCTTATTCATATTGCAGGTGCTGATGGTGGATCTGGTATTTATTCTGGTTTTGATAATGTTGATTTGACTTTTAATAGTAGCTATTCTAATTTAACTCTTTTAGGTGAATTTAATAGTCCTATTTTTGATGGCAAAGGAAATAGTCGAATATTTAATTTCAATGGTAGTTCAAATGTGAATAATATTTCTCTATGCAATCTTACTTTGGTTAATGCTTATGCTGGAGTTGGTGCTGCTATATATAGTTCTATTAATAATTTAAATATTCTTAACTGTAATTTCAACAACAATAATGCAATAAATGGTGCTGCTATCTATATTAATGAGGGTAATAACTTTAGAATTATTAATTCCAGTTTTTTAAATAATTCTGCAAATCTTGATGGTGGAGCCATTTATAGTTTTGAAAGTAATTTTACAGTTATTAATTCCATTTTTACTAACAATACAGCAGGTATCGGTGGAGCTATTTATATTTTGGCTTTTGATAATTTCAATACTTTTGTTAATATTTCATCTAATAATTTCCTAAATAATACAAATACTACTATTTTTGCAAGTAATGTGAGTAATATCAATATTAACTACAATAGAATCTATGATATTGATAAAAAACATATAGCAGTTAATATAACAAATGGGACGGTTATATCTGATGTTAATTGGAATTTAGATTACAATTGGTGGGGAGATAATACTTTAGATACGAATTTCAATGGTATTAATAATTATTTCGTTGTCCAGATAATTAAAAATAATTTAACTAATTATCTTTACACAATTCGTTTAAATGGTAGTGATAACGATTCTGGCTTTGAAAATAAACTTCCAAGCTTTAATGGAGATGTTTATTTAGATTATAGTGATGCTAGTGGTTTGGTAGTTGATTCTAATTTTAATGGAAATAATTCTCATAAATTAAATATCAAGATGGCTCAAATAGCTATTTTTACTCTTGACAGGTGGAAAAGTGAATTTAATAATAAAATACTTATTAATGTCAATAATCTAAGTGGTGCTAAATACGGCGAAATAATCATATTAAATGCCACAATTAATGCTGAAGATAAAAATAATACTGGAATTAAAGTTATTTTTTATATGAATGGAAAGATAATAGGTTTTAATACAACAGACACTCTTGGTAATGCTTATTATCACTATAAAATTCCTTTCACTGGAAAATTCATCTATGAAGCAGGGAATAATGATTCTAATCATTTTTCAACAAATAGCTCTCCTATTCATGGTGAATTTATTAAATTAAAATCCAATATAATCATTAATTCTAATCCTAATGCTTCTAAATATTGGGATAATCTTATTCTTAATCTTACACTTCTTGATGAGTATAATAATCCTTTAGGTGGTGTTGATGTTGATTTTTATCTTAATGGTAAATTGATAGGTTCTAATATTACGGGTTCTAATGGAATAGCTATTTATAATTATCGTGTTGGTTTTGTTGGTGGTTATAATCTTACTGTTGGTTTTATTGATAATGAGAATTATGATGGTGATAATGCTTCTGTTTTTGGTGATTTTGTTAAAGGAGATTTTAATATAACTATTAATTTTAATCCTAATGGTTTTAAATATGGTGATAATGTTATTTTTAATGCCAGTATTTTTGATGAGTTTAATGATTCTTTAAGTGGTGTTATTGTTGATTTTTATCTTAATGGTAAATTGATAGGTTCTAATATTACGGGTTCTAATGGAATAGCTATTTTTAATTATCGTGTTGGTTTTGTTGGTGGTTATAATCTTACTGTTGGTTTTGTGGGTAATGAGAATTATGATGGTGATAGTGCTTCTGTTTTTGGTGGTTTTGTTAAAGCTAATTCTAATATGGCTATTAATTCTAATATTGATGGTTTTAAATATGGTGATCGTGTTGTTATTAATGCTACAGTTCTTGATGAGTATAATAATCCTTTCGGTGGTGTTATTGTTGATTTTTATCTTAATGGTAAATTGATAGGTTCTAATATTACGGATTCTAATGGAATAGCTATTTTTAACTATGTTGTTGGTTTTGTTGGTGGTTATAATCTTACTGTTGGTTTTGTGGGTAATGAGAATTATGATGGTGATAGTGCTTCTGTTTTTGGTGAATTTCTTAAAGCTAATTCTAATATACGTGTTGATTTTTATCCTGATGGTTCTAAGTATGGTGATAGAGTAGTTTTTAATGTTACTGTTTTTGATGTCTATGGTAATTCTTTAAGTGGTTTTGGTGTTGATTTTTATCTTAATGGTAAATTGATAGGTTCTAATATTACGGATTCTAATGGAATAGCTATTTTTAACTATGTTGTTGGTTTTGTTGGTGGTTATAATCTTACTGTTGGTTTTCTTGGTAATGAGAATTATGATGGTGATAGTGCTTCTGTTTTTGGTGAATTTATTAAAGCCCGTGGAATTATTAATGTTGATAATATTCCTAAAACTGTGGATATAAACAGTAAACTTACAATTAAAGGTAATTTAACAGATAAAGATGGTAATTTATTAAATGGTAAATATAATCTTAAAATTAATGTTATTATGGGTAAAAATACTTATATCTATGATGTTAAAGTTGTAGGTGGGTTATGGAGTTTAAAAATTAATAATCCAAGTATTGGAACAAATAATGTAAAAATTAATCTAAATGATTTAAATTATGAATCTAAGAAAGAATTTAAGTATTCGGTTAGTAAAATTAAATCGATTATTAGTATTTCAGCACCAAAAATCATTGCTGGTAAAAAAACCAATATTGTAATTACTTTAAAAGATAAAAATAAGTTAATTAAAGGTAAAAAGATTATTATAAAATCTAAATACCTTAAAAAACCATTTAAAGCTACTACAAATAGTAAAGGTCAGATTAATATTCGTATTCGATGTTCTGCTATTGGAAAATTCACAGGAACTGTTGAATTTGCTGGAGATAGCATTTATGCAAAATCTAAAAAGACCATAACCCAAATAGTCACAGGACTTCCAGATTTAACATTCAGTAAAATTAAAAGAATTAAATCTTATGGTAGCAAATTAGCAGTATATTCTGTGACAATTAAAAATATTGGTAAAGGAGATTCTTCTAAAACCCAATTGTATATGCAAGATTGGAAATATAATGGTTTAAAATCAAAGATAATCAAAGTTAATATCAAAGCTATTCTATCTGGTAAATCACTTACTTTGACTGTTAAATTCCTACCAGACAAACGAAGCTATAAAGACTCTAAATATCATTGGTTTTATGTAAATCCACTTAAAAACTTTAAGGAAATTTCATACAAAAACAATTTAAAGAATCTAAGCCCATAAAAAATGAGTTTATCCCATAATTCATATTTTTAAGAATTATGGGCTGTCAAATTAGATTAGTTTAAATGGTATTAATTTGATTGATAAATCAAGTAGATTAAATAAACTAACCAAATTATAGATTAAAATAATGAATATTACTAAGTAATTTTAAAATATGTTGATTTAAAATTAAAATAAAAAATAATTTTTGCCAAAAATTTTGTTTTGAATAGGATTAATTTTGTTTATTATCAAGAAACTTTTTATAATCAATTATTATTTTTTAAGGTGATTACAATTTTTTAACTTGATTCACTTTTTTAGGGGTGATTAGAAAAATATAATAATGCTTAATAAACCTTTATATACTATTATTGAAAATATTAAATTTGTTATTAATAGTTTATATCTTTATATGATTTAAGTATTACATCACAATATTTTTTTATATAAAATATATTTTATTAATAATATTTATAATATAATTATTAAAATAAAAAAAGCAAACTTTTAAAAACAGGAAATAAAGAACTATATTGTCTGGTAGGATGATTATTTCCTATTATTTTTATATGTCTTTTGTTTAATGGAAATATTTAAATAGTAAAAAGAATAGATAATAAAGGTGTTTATATTGAATATTAAAAATCAAAATTTGAATTTATTTGAGGACAATCGTAGTAGATTCTATAATATGGAGAAATATGATGATTTAATTGATTCTTTTTGTAAAAGAAAAGGTTATACAAATTTCGAAATCCATCCACTACATGACATACTTTTTTATGAGTACATGAGTCGTAGTGGATGTGAAAAACAACTATTAGCACTAATCAATGCAATACTTGAAGATGGTGGCTATTCTAAAATCAATAAAATAGAAATAATAGAAAGCAGGCATGATGAAATTAATCGAGTCGGAGAAAAAAAGACAATAAGGGACATACGAGCTATTACAGATGATAATACGACTATACATATAGAAGTACAAAGAAAAGGACACAAAGGATTCGCTATATGACTATTCTTCTATGCAGCAGGAGAAATACGATCATCACTAAACGAAGGCGAAGACTACTACGAAATGCCAAACCTAAATCAGATAGTTCTCATAGATGACACATTATTCCCACAAATACCAGAATACCACAACATCGGCTATGTATGCTTCAAAGGACACCACGAAATGCAATTAATCCCACAATATCGCCTACACATAATCGAACTACCCAAAGCAGCTAAAAATGAAGAATTAGACATAAACAATCCTTTACACAGATTCATATTATTTTTCAACCCATACACATCAGCAGAAACCATGAAAAAAATAATAAAAATGGACGAGGCAATAAAAATGGCAAACGAAAAACTCATATCACTACTAAAAAGTCAAGAAGAAGAACATTACAAACTACTAGACCGAATGGCAGAACTAGACCACAACACATTCATAGCAGATGCCAAAAATGAAGGTCGTGAGGAAGGTCGTGAAGAGGGTCGTGAGGAAGAAAAAATTAAATTAGCATTAATATTATTAAATGATAATGTTCCATTATTAAAAATTTCTGAATACACAGGACTTTCCATTGAAAAAATCCAAAGTTTAAGATATGGAAAATAAAAAAAATGGTAATAGTAGAGTATTTTTATATTTCATTATAATTATTTATTTTTTTTTTAATTTTTCATTATATTAATTTAAAATAGCTATTTAACTATTTATTGTCCTAAAACATTAAAAATTAGAAAATTTATATGAAAATAATAATTATAGGGATCTATATCTTTTTTTAATCTATAACACACCAAAAAAAATAGAAATAAAATAATAAAAATAGATGAGGTAATAAAAATAAACGAAAAACTCATATCACTACTAAAAGTCAAGAAGAAGAACATTACAAACTACTAGACCTAATGGCAGACTTAGACCATAATACATTCATAGCCGAAGCCGAAGAAAAAGGTCGTGAGGAAGAAAAAATAGATTTCGCTTTAAAATTGTTAAATAAACAATTTTCACTAATAGAAATTTCTGAGCTTACAGGACTTTCTATTGAAAAATACAGAGTTTAAGCTATGGAAAATAAAAAAAATGAATAAATGTAGTATTATGAGACTGTCCCATAATTCATATTTTTAAGAATTTTTATAAAATTAATGTCCTTAGGAACTATTTAAATATTTTATATTCTTTAATTTTATCTTATTTTTTTAAAAATAATATTAAATAAGATTAAAATTTAAATTTTAAGTAATTTAAAATCTTAAAATTGAATTTAAAATAACTCAATATTTGCAAAAATGTAGTTTTGGGACAGACCCATTATAGCTATTTTTTTAGAAAATAAAATAATGGATATGATGAAAATAATGTGCTAATCCAATGAAGCATAAAAATAGCTATTAATTAAACAAAATATTGATTTTTAATAATATTTAAGTAGTATATCCAAGATAAATTTTCATATTTAATCATTACTATTTTATTTTATCATATTCTTTAATTTGAATTAATTTTAATTTTTAATTTTAAAAATAAAATAGATATAACTATTAAATATAAAATAGCTATTTATTCATCTTTATTTTTAAATTTTACTAATTTTTAAATGAAAATTTTATATTATTTTTGAGAATTATTTAGAAATATTTATATGTTTGAATAGCTTA
>JAISIT010000029.1 GCA_031261915.1 Candidatus Methanoflexus mossambicus | reverse complement strand
AAATAAAGAAATAAAAAAAATAAAGAAATAAAAAAAATAAAGAAATAAAAAAAATAAAGAAATAAAAAAAATAAAGAAATAAAAAAAAATCAATTATTTTAAATCAATTATTCAGCAGTATTTACTCTGTTTTTAATAATTTCTAAAATCAAAGAATCTGCACCTAATGGTTCAGTATAAACTATTTTTCCATCAAAATTAACCTTTTTAATATCATGAGAATGTGAATGTTTATGAGAGTGTCCGTGACCATGATTATGATGATTGTGACCCTCTTTATTAGAATTTTTCTCTGGTTTGTCAATTTCTTCAACTGGAAGTCTTAAAATTGTAGGTATATCTCTTTTAGTGTGAACTCCATGAGCCAAAAATACAGGAACAGCTATTATTTTATTTATTTCTGTTCCTTCAACTAAATTATCAATTGCTGTTGCTATATCTGGTTGAGCTATTTCCATATATCCAACACCCACTTTGTAATCAGTAGTTTTTCTATACATATCTGCTAAAGTATTAATTACTTCTTTACCATAAGGTAATCTACTACCATGACTAATAAGTAAAACTCCAGTCTTTGAACTATCATTTTCAACCATTAAAACACCATTCTATATAATTTTACAAGTTAATACAAAATTTAAAAATTTTAATACATCAATATTGTAAAGAATTTATAATAAGTTATTAAAAAAATAAAAAAAATAAAAAGTTAATAATATTAATATTTTAAAAATAAAAAAATTAATTGAAAAAATAAAAAAATAAGTTAAATAATCAGTTAAATAATAAAAATAAAAAATAAAGTTATTTAACTATTTTAAACTTGAATCCATAGGTAATTACACCATCTTTTCCATCTTCACGGATTTTTCTAAAAACAAGCTCAACAGGATCTCCAATAGCAATGTCATCAACATCAACATCAACAATTTGTGCTGAAATTTTAGCACCCTCATCAAGGTCAACAACAGCAATAGCATAAGGAGCTATAGTTTTAAAATCACTCGTTGGAGTTCTAACAATTGAAAAAGTGTGAATTTTTCCTGTTCCTTTAAATTGAATAGGTTCAATATCGCCTTTTCTCCTACAACTTGGACAAACAACTCTTGATGGGAAAAAAACTTCACCACAGGTATTACATTTAGAACCTATGAGATTATATCTTTCATTAGCATGACGCCAAGTTCTAATAGTATCAGTCATGAATTAACCTCCAAACTAAGAAATAAAAAAATAAAAATGAATGAACTGCATTAAAATAAATTATTATAAATTATAATATCAAATATATTGATTTTTTTAATATTTAAAATTTTTGATTTAAAAAATTATATATCTATTTTTAAGATAAGATTATACTTTTAAATAGTATCAATTATACTAAATTACTAAAAATTGAAGTTTTTTTCATTACAAAAAACTTAAGCAAATAAAAAAAACTTAAGCAAATATAATTTTATAATCAGTTTATACTAAAAGATTTATATACTAAAGTCTAACATTTGAAACATGAAAATTAAAGATGATAAAAATGGAAATATCTTCCTAGTAGTTAGTATAATAACAATAATAGCTATTTTAATACTTTCAATAATTTTAATAAATAGTTTCATTGATTTATCTAAAATTAATTCAAATACTATTGAATCAGAGACAATACAATATGCTTTAGATGATTATAAAAAAAATATAGCTATTATTGGATATGAAAGTTTAAAAGAAATATCTGAAGAAGTTATAACTACAAAAGTTCCATTAAAAGATAGTAAAAAAGAAATAAAAAATAGAATTCAAGAAAAATTAGATTTAAAAAGTTTAGAGTATCTAAATTCTCAAAACATACATATAACATCACATATAACAAATATAGCAAATGATGAAGACCCTTTTTACATAGATGTTACAGTTTACATTAATGCTTATACTGAAAACTCTGAAAAAACCAATTATAGAAAAACTGTTATGGAAAAAATAAGTATAATTAATTTAAAAGATCCTTTGCCCGTTTTAAAATGTGGAAATGATGAAAGTTTTAGTTATAATCAAACTCATGTAAATTATGGAAATAGTTTAGCTAATTACCTTAAATTACATGATCAAAAAAACTATGAATATTATATAAATGCCTCTTCACCGTTTATAATAAAAAAATGCATATATGACCCTTATATTCAACATGGCATAGGAGTTACAATGAAAAATTGTGTTGAAAATTGTTATTATCATGAAAGTGCTGATGGAACTTGTTATTTGCATAGATTAGAAGGAAAAGGAGATTGTTTAGATTATGGAATGGAAACCTTTATTATTCCAGCTATCCATACTCCCAATCTCCAAGCTACATCAGCATCAGACCATGTAATCTTTGGATACAATAGTTATCCTGGAACAAGTTTCACATTTAATACTTATGACGGTATTAATGAAGTTATGTTTTTAGATGAATCACATAAATCCAAATATGGACTTTTATAAAAAAATATAAAACAAAACACTTAAATTGGTGAAAAAATGGATGATAAAGATTTTATTATGAATATTAATGTTAAAACTAAGAATATTAATAATAATTCAAATGACAATAATGTTAAAAGTGAAAATATTGAAAATATTAATGTTAAAAATAAAACAAATATAAAATTAAAAGAATTAAAAAATAATAATAATGGAAACATATTAATTAATGATATTCTAATTAGTATGATATTATTTTTAGTTTTATTCGGAATATTTATGATTGTATTTGATGAGAGTAATGAAAAATTAATAAATATGATTTCTAAAAGTGAAGAAGAAATAATAAATATAGAAACATTAGAAAATCTAATTAAAACTCCTGGAAGTCCAAATAATTGGGAAAAAATAAGTAAAATAGACAATGTGATTGTTGGTTTGGCGAAAATTAATGAAAACAATGCAACATTAATAAATACAATAGATTATGATAAATTTTTAAGATTATCCAACAGTTATCAGAGTTTAATGAAAAATAAAGTTTTTAAAAATACTATGAAAAGTTCAATAATTTTAAAAACAAAAAATTCTAAGATTCCAGATATAGAAATTGGAGAAAATTTGATAAACAGTAAAAATATTGTTTCAACAACAAGAACAGTAAAATGTGATTTTTTATCAAAATTTAAAGTTCTTGAAGCAAATATTAATGATTTTGAATATAAACAAAAGAATATATGTCCACCTCAAATGAATAATGACATTCTAATGAACCAAAAGACTAATCCAACAGAAAAACATCTTAACAACAATAAAAATACATGGATTTGTATGGATTTTAGTGTCAATAGCTATAATTTATCAGATTATAATTATTATCTATTATTTTCAGATGATTCAATAGGATCCAAAAGTTATTGGAAATTAAATTCTTTGGATAATTTGAATAATTCATTGGAATATATTAATCAAAATTTAATTTATTTAAATAATGATATTGAGAATTTATTAGGAAATAATGTAAAAAAAGAACTTTGGCTACATTTTAAAATCAATACTGATAACTTAAATAATTTTGAAGCTATTTTAATCTCAGTTCCAAAAAATTTTCAATTAGAAAGTCTTCCAGCGCAGAATAAAATTGATTATTTTAAGGAAAATGAATGCGAAATAACCTTAAAAACAGCACATAACTAAAGTTAAGTAAAAGAATAAAAAAAATAAAGAAATATAAAAAATAAAAAAAGTTAAAAAAAAAATAAAACATTATTCAAGATAATTAATTATTAAAGATAGTTATTTAATTTAAAATAAGAATTTTAATTAAGAATTTTAATTAAGAATTTTAATTAAATATTTTAATTAAGAATTTTAATTAAATAGTTTAATTAAGTAGTTTTATAATTAGCTCTTTTAAAATTATAAATATCGTTCTAAAATGCCTTCAAGGATTTTAGCATGGCGACCTTCATCTTTTGAGCTGTCTTTAAAGAAATCTGCAGGATCTTCAAGCCCATCTTCAGCAGCTTTATCAGATGCAGCTTTTTTCTCAGCATTTGCCATTTTTTCTCCTTCAAGCATCATTTCAACATTTTCTTTGAGAGTTGGTTTAATAACACCATTCATTTCAGCAAATCTTGCTGCATGTTCAGCTTCTTCCCAAGCTAATCTCTTAAAAACTTCTGCTAATTCGCCAAAACCTTCACGAGAAGCTTGACGGGACATAGCCAAATAAATACCTACTTCTTGGGTTTCACCCATGAAATTATTTTGAACTTCTTTTTCTATAGCTGTACCTTTAGTTATTCCAACTTTATGCTCGTATTTAACCATAATAACATCACTCCTTTCATTTAAAGATTTAATTTATAAAAATATATGGTTATAATAATTAAATTTAAATTTATTAAATTTATAACTATTAAATTTATAAATATTAAACAATTTTAAAATAAAATAAATAATAATACATGAAAAATCAAATAATTTAAAAAAAAATAATAAAATAATAAAATAATAAAATAATAAAATAATAAAATAATAAAATAATAAAAATAAATTAAATTAATAAAAAAGTAATATTAAAAGAATTTATATTCTTGATCATATTACAAAATAATATTATAAATTTTATAAAACATATTATAAATATATTATAAAAATTAAAACATATAAAATTTGTTATAACTTGATATAACTTGTTATAATTAACTATTATAATAATAGTATAATTAACTATTATAATAGTAGTATAATTAATATTATAATTTTTTAGCTTCTTTTACTAGTTTTCTACCTAATTCAAAAGCATCAACTTTTTGATTTTGGTTTGGAACATAGAGAATTTCGTCTTCAGCTATTACATTGAATCCATATTCATTTAATTTTTCAGCTAAAAACTTAGGTGCTCCACCTTGACCTCCCATTGAACCAAAAGTGACTGCTGGTCTAACAATACCAGTTCTATTGAATTTTAAACCTTTAAGGTATAATAAAAGGTCTCCAACACTTGGGAATGGTTCATCATATATTGTTGGTGCTCCAAGAGCAATAGCTTTACTGTCTAAAATACTTTTAACAATCTCACTTCTTTCATCTTCATGTAAGAAAAAGACTTCTACATCATATCCTTCAGCTATTACACCTTCAGCTATTTCATGAGCCATCATTTGAGTAGAACCATGCATTGTATCATAAATTACAGTCACTTTATCTTTTACATTGCCAGTTGCCCAATCTTGATATGCTCCAATTACTTTTATTGGGTCTGTCCAAATTTGACCATGAGATGGAGCTATTATTTTTATTTTCTCCAATAATCCAAGAGATATGACTTCTTCGAATTTTTTAAGAACTAATTTGCTTAATGGAGTGATTAAATTTGCATAGAATTTTTTAGTTGCATCCATAAGAACATGTTCTGGGATTTCATGGTCATATCTTTTGTTGAAACATAAATGTTGACCAAATGCATCATTTGGGAATAAAATACCATCTTCTACAAGTAAAGTAAACATACTATCAGGCCAATGGAGTAAGAATGCATCTAAAAATGCTAAAGTTTTTCCACCAAGCTCTAATGCTCCTCCAGTTCCAACAGTTATGAAATTTGCATTTTTAAGGGAAGGGAAATGATTTACTAATCCTTCAACAGCAATTTCTGAACAGTATATCGGTGCTTCAGGATATTTTTTATGTAAATCTGGTAAAACACCACTGTGATCTTTTTCAACATGGTTTTGAATAATGACATCTACTTTGTCTTCTTTACCCTCTTGGGCAAATGCATCTTCAATACGAGCCATCATTTCTTCAGTTTTTCCAGGATATGCATTATCAATTATTGCAGTTTTATCTTCACCAAATACCAGATATGCATTGTATGTTGTTCCATTTAAAGTGTATCCATGATAAGTTCTTAAATCCCAGTCTAATACTCCAATCCAATATACTCCTTCACCTATTTTTTGTGCTTTTGCTTTCATAATATCACATCTTTTATTTATATTTTAAAAAAAACTTTAAATTCATCAAATATCATTTTTTTAATATTTAATATTCTTTAAAATTTAATTTAAATATATTTAACTCATTATAATTTAACTCATTTATAATTTAACTCATTTAAAATTATAAATAATTACTTAAAATTTAAAATATTACATTAATAAAAAAAATTGAATATAAATTTAGAAGATTTTAAAAAATATTTTAAATTTTTTGTTCGTAAAATTATAAACAATTTATAATAGACTATTAGATCTCAATAGCATATAAACCTTTTGTTTTTGTTTAATTATTTTCGAACAAAAGAAAAAAAAATAAAATTATTATTTTTTAAACAAAACCAACTCAAATATTTTTTAATTTAATATGAAATATATTAACAAATGTCAAATTAAAGAATAGGGAATCTTTTTACCGTGTAGAAAATATTTTAATTTAAAACCAAGATGACTCCAAATTGACACTTAATATTATTATATTACTAACAATATATAAATTTTTACTTTGATTAAATTTAGATTAGATAATTAAATATTTTAAAACCTAAGTGTTATTGAAATAAAATTGCAAGTATTTTTAAAAACTTTAAAAAAAATAACAATTATTCCTTTGTTTTGAGTGAATAGATGTGAATTGTTACACAAATTACTACAATTAATAAAATAATGATAATTATTAATGAACTTAAAGAATTATTCTTAAAATAAGAATTAATTGTGAAAAACAAAGATATTGCAATTACTATCCATAAAAAAAGAATACTTCTTATTTTAACATTCTTAGGAACACCTACATTATTCCTATAATTTTCAATGTAAGATTTAAAATATTTGCTCTTCATAAGCCATTTTTCTGCCTTTTTAGAGCTATTAGAATAAAAAAAAGCAGCAAGAAGAACCAAAGGAGTTGTTGGTATAAGGGGTAAAAAAATTCCAATAAATCCAATAGCCAAAGAAATAGTTCCTAAAAATAAAAAAATAGTCTTTTTTATATTCATTATATCTTAATTACCATTTCTTAATTGAATATATTGCTATTTAAATAATAAAAAAATAAATAAAAATGAATAAAGAATAAATTAAAGTAAATATAATTAACTAACAATAATTAACCAAAGATAATTAAAAATATTTAATTATTATATGTTTTTAGCAAATTATGCTTTTGTAGCTTCAGCACGTTCTTCTGGAGATAATTTAGAAAGTTCTTCAACTTTTTTAATATCTAAACCGAGTGCTTTAGCCACAGCTATTCCATATTCTGGTTCTGCTTTGTAGAAAAGAGCCGTTTGTCTTAATTGTATCCTTTGCGAAGCATTACCAAGATGTTGTTGAAGATTGTAAACTAAGTGTTGCTTATCCTCATCAGATAGAACTCTTCTCCAAAATTCACCGACTTGAATAAAATCAACATCTTCAATAGCTCTTGTATGTTTATCAATGACTGCTTGAACTTCAATAGCTGGTGGTTTAAATGAAATATCTGGTTTTATATCATCGAATGAATTTGGATAATAATTAGGATCATTTACACCACTTTCATCCATATTCATAGAACCATCTCTTTGATAATTAGCTATTTTAGCATTTTTAGGTCGATTAACTGGTATTTGATGATGATTAGGACCTAATCTATGTCTTTGAGTGTCTTCATAAGCAAATAATCTTCCTTGAAGTAATCTGTCTGGTGATGATCCAATACCTGGAACAAAGTTAGATGGAGCAAATGCCGCTTGTTCTATTTCATTAAAGTAATTTTGAGGATTACGATTAAGAGTTATAACCCCAAGAGGAATTAATGGGTAATCTTCATGATACCAGACTTTAGTAACATCAAATGGATCAAATTCATACTCTAAAGCTTCTTCAGGAGTCATAATCTGAACATATACATCCCACTGAGGATAATTTCCGTCTTCAATAGCCAAATATAAATCTTCTGTGGCATGATCAGGGTTTACTCCACACATTGTAATAGCTTCATCATTGGTTAAGTTTTTAATGCCTTGTTTGGTTTTAAAATGATATTTAACCCAAACATATTCCTCATTTTCATTATACCAAAGGTAAGTATGGCTTGAAAAACAATGCATGTGTCTATAACTATATGGAGTGCATCTATCAGTGAATAAAAAAGTAGCTTGATGTAATGATTCTGGAGTAAGTGATAAAAAGTCCCAAAACATATCAGCATCGGCTAAATTATTTTTAGAAAGACGTTTTTGGGTATGAACGAAATCAGGGAATTTTATAGCATCTCTAATGAAAAAAATAGGAATATTATTTCCAACCATATCATAGTTTCCTTCTTCTGTGTAGAATTTAAAAGCAGTTCCACGAGGATCTCTTTTTGCATCAGCTGACCCTTTTTCTCCACCAACAGTTGAAAAACGAACTAAAATCTCAGTTTTTTTACCAACTTCAGATAAAAATTTAGCTCGAGTATACTTTGATAAATCGTTTGTTACTTCAAAAACTCCATGAGCACCAGCCCCTTTTGCATGGACAACCCGTTCTGGAATTCTTTCCCTGTCAAAATGTGCTAATTTTTCAATTAGTTGTGTATCTTGAAGAACCGTATAGCTTGAGTTTTCTCCAGTAGTCATTGAAGCTTGATCATTAGCTATAGGTATTCCTTTATTTGTAGTTAATTTTTCAGACATTTTTACACCATTTATGCTTTTGTTATACTGCAAACGAACAATATAACGTTATATTTATACATAAGAACTTATTTTTCTTTTTATTTAAATAATTTTCTAAATATTTTTAATACAAATGTTATTTCGATTATTTAGTTAATTTATAGCATTCCAAATATTTTAAGTCATCTTATTTTATTATTAATTTTATTATTAAATAGTTTTATTTTTTAAATAATATCAAATAAAATAATTTTAAATAAAATAATTGCCATAAATAAATAATTACCTCAAATATTATATTCAATAATTTAAAATATTAAGCATATATGAAAATAGAAAATATTTAAAATATGATTTAGATTTAAATTTAAAGCAAAATTAATAGTTAAATTTAAATTAAGAAGATTAATTAAATTATGGGGAATTTATGTTAACTAAAAGAATTATACCTTGTTTAGATTGTGATTTACAAGTTCCAGAAGGAAGAGTTGTTAAAGGTGTGGAGTTTAAACAGATAAAATATGCTGGAGAACCTGCCGAACTCGCTAAAAAATATTATGAAGATGGAGCAGATGAAATTGTATTTTTAGACATTACCGCTTCCCATGAGCGAAGAGGAACAATGGCACATGTGATTGAAAAAGTAACTGAGGAAGTATTTACGCCTATTTGTGTTGGAGGAGGTATTAGAAAAGTAGAAGACTATGTAAATATGCTGAAAGCTGGAGCAGATAAATGTTCAACTAATACTGCAGCTATTCACAACCCTGAATTAATTAATGATGCCAGCGAAGTTGTTGGATCCCAGGCATGTGTAATAGGAATTGATGCTAAAAGACGATATGTGGATAACCCTAAAGATGCTCCAAATAAGAATGTTTATGAAAGTGATAAAGGATTTTGCTGGTTTGATTGTAGTATATATGGAGGAAGAGAATTTACAGGTATTGATGCCATAGAATGGGCAATAGAATGTGAAAAACGAGGAGCTGGAGAAATATTACTTACATCAATGGATAGAGACGGGACAAAAGAAGGATATGATACTACACTTACAAAAGCCATTAATAATGCAATAGATATTCCAGTAATAGCTTCTGGTGGGGGAGGAAATCCTGAAGACATTTATAATGTGTTTAAACAAACAGATGTAAATGCTGCACTTGCTGCAAGTATTTTCCATTTCAATGAATATCCTGTTCCTGTTGTTAAAAAGTATTTAAATGATAAAGGAATAAATGTTAGATTTTAAAGAATATCTGATAAAATGAAAATTGATTCTAAAATAGACATTCAAATGACACAAGAATCAGGACAAACATCTCAACCACCATGGAAAATGATAAATAATAGCTATTGTTCTTTAATATTTCCAAATAATACTCCTATTTTGTTAAAAATATCTCAAAACAATATTAATTCATTAAATATAACCACAGAATTTATTGATTCAAGTAATGAAAAAAATAATGAAAAGAAGCCCATAGAAATAGCTATTAAAAAAAAAGTAAGTGAAATATTTAATTTAGATTTTGATTTAGATAAATTTTATAAATTCTTAAAAAATGATGATAAATTAGCACCTGCATCTGAATTTTGTAATGGTTTAAGACTATTTATTGCAAAAGATCCATTTGAATGTATAATATCATCAATTTCATCAGCAAATAATTCAATCCTGCGATGGACAAAATCTATAGATGAAATAGCTTTTAATTGGGGAGATATTTATAAATTTAAATCAGGAACATTCTTTTCATTTCCAAAACCAGAAGTTTTAAAGGATGTTTTTGAAACACCAGAAGATGAAAGCAAATATTATGAAAAACCAATTAATATTTGTCTTAATAATCTTAAAGAATGTGGAGTAGGTTATCGTTCACCATATATCCTTCAAACAAGTGAAAAATTAACAAATGAAATAGCTATTAATGATTTTTTTAAAATGAAATATGATGAAGCTTATGAAACCATCATAAAATTTAAAGGTGTTGGTCCTAAAGTAGCAGACTGTATTTTACTTTATGGTTTTGGATTTATGGAAGCTTTTCCAACAGATGTTTGGATTAAAAGAATTATATCTCATTTATACTTTAATAAAAAAGAAATCACAGCAGAAAAAGTAAAAGATTTTGGAATGGAACACTATGGAGATTATGCTGGATATACACAGCTTTATTTATTCCATTATGCACGTAAATCAGGATTATTACAAAAATTAAAAAAATAAGACAAATCAAAAAGTAAAAAAAGGTTAAAAATAAAATTAAAAATAAAATTAAAAATAAAGTATAAAATAATTAAATAAAGATTTAACCAGTTATAGTCACTTTAATCATTTTATCGTTAGCTCTTATTGCATTAACAACATCCATTCCTTTTATAACTTTACCAAACACAGTATGAACACCATCAAGATGAGGTTGTGGGGAATGAGTAATGAAAAATTGGCTTCCACCAGTGTCTTTTCCAGCATGTGCCATGGATAATGCTCCAGTTCCATGTTTATTATGATTTATTTCGCATTTAATTGTATAACCTGGTCCTCCAGTTCCATTTCCTTTAGGACAACCACCTTGGATAACAAAATCATCAATTACTCTATGGAATGTTAATCCATCGTAAAATCCGTCTTTAGCTAATTTTTCAAAATTTTCAACAGTCTTTGGAGCATCGTTGTCAAATAATTCTAATTCAATATTTCCTTTTTCAGTTTCTATAATTGCTTTTTTCATTAAATCACCTAAATATTTTATAAAATGTATTTTTTTAAAAAAAAATAATAAAATAATAATAAAATAATAAAATAATAAAGTTAATATTTAATAAAATTAAAAAGAATATATATTATTAATAATTATTAATAAATATTATAAAATTTTTAAAAATAAATTATATCGTAAAATAATCTTTATAGATTTCATATTTATTAAAGGTTTTTATTAAATATTATTAACAATCATTAAATGATATTAAAAATTAAAAAATGAAAATTAAAAAAAATAAAAAATGGTTTTAATATGAATTCGCAAGAAATTATTGAAAATTATCCAAAATATATAATGAATACCTATGGACGCCAAAGTTTAGTTTTAAGTCATGGGAAAGGAACAAAAGTATGGGATTTAGAAGGAAATGAATATCTCGACTTATTTGCAGGAATAGCTGTTAATAATATTGGTCATTGCCACCCAAAATTAGTTGAAGCTATTTCAAAACAATCAGAAAAGATGATTCACTGTTCAAATGTATATTATACTGAAGAACAATTAATTTTAGCAGAATTATTATCAAAAATTTCTCCATATAATAAAGTATTTTATCAAAATAGTGGAGCAGAAGCTAATGAAGGCGCTATTAAACTTGCAAGAAAGTATACTAAAAAATCAGAGATTATTTCTGCTAAAGAATCTTTTCATGGGAGAACAATAGCTACCGTTACTGCAACTGGTCAACCAAAATATTCTAAAGATTATAAACCACTGCCTAAAGGTTTTATTCATGTTAAATATGGAGATTCGAAAGCTATTGAAGAAGCTATTACAGATAACACGGCTGCAGTTTTATTAGAACCAATTCAAGGTGAAGGTGGAGTAAATGTCCCACCAGAAAACTATTTAAAAGAAGTTGAAGCTATTTGTAAAGAAAAAAATGTTCTTCTAATTTTAGATGAAGTTCAAACTGGTTTTGGGAGATGTGGAACTATGTTTGCCAGTGAAATATTCGAAGTTACCCCAGATATCACTACAATAGCTAAAGGAATAGCTGGAGGTTTTCCAATGGGAGCTATTCTTGCCAAAGATGATGTTGCCAGTGGTTTTGTTCCTGGAGACCATGGTTCAACTTTTGGAGGAAATCCATTAGCTTGTGTTGCAGCCATAGCATCAATTAATGCGATTATTGATGAAAATCTTATTGAAAACTCTAAAACTCTTGGAGAATATTTTAAACAAAAACTATTGGAATTAAAAAACCAATATGAATTTATAAAAGATGTTCGTGGTTGTGGTCTAATGATAGGTATGGAATTATCATTTAATGGAGCAGACATAGTAAATAAAGCTCGTGAAAGGGGATTTTTAATTAATTCAACAGCAGATACAGTTTTACGTTTTGTTCCACCATTAATAATCACTAAAAAAGAAATTGACACTTTCATTTCATGCTTAAATCAAATTTTCAAAGAAATTAATTGACTAATTGATTAATTAATTAGAATTAATTAATTTAATATTAGTATTTTAATTATATTCAATATTTAAATCCTATTTAATTTCTTTTAATTAATCTTTAATTTCTTTTAATTTATTTGTTCTTTCTTTGAGTAGTTTTATTACTTTTTTTCCTTTTTCTGTAATTTGATACATTCTACCTTTATTAAAATCTTCATTCATACAATAAACTAGATTATTATCTTTTAAATAACTTAATGCACTACTAATAGCATTTATTCTTTCATCCACATCTTTAGCTATTTCTGAAGGCATTTTACAACAATATTCCAGAGACAACAAAGTTTTTCTTTTTGGTTTAGATATATGCACTCTAACCATCAAAATAAACAATTCATTTTCATTATAATTTTCATTATTCTTGTTATTCATTATATTAAAAGAATAATAATGACTTATTAATGTTTTATTCTATATTTATTATGGATTAATTCCAATATTATTTTAATTTTATATTTAGTTTATGTTTATTTTAATATGTTTTAATAGATTTTTTACAAATATACTTAGAAAAATGATAGATTTTATTTTTAGTTTTGATTATGGTGTTAAATTAATTAAAGTTAAATTAATTAGAGTTAAATTAATTATAGAATTAAATTAATTATGGTATTAAATTTGATTATAGTGTTGAATAATTAAAATAAAAAAAAATAAAAAAAAGTTTATAAAAAAAAGTAGTTTCTCGTATAAAAAAAAAAGTAGTTTAGTTTTAATTTATAGATTCTTCTTTTTTTAGAAATATTGCTTTTAAAATTTCATTTTTCTTCCAAACAAACATTATTACTGCAAATATTAGCAAAATAAGAATATTAAACAATGGAACATTAATACCATCATTAAGATTTTGAATTAAACCTTGAGGAGAACCACTGGTAAAAATTAAAGATAATAGAAAATTATTTATTAAATGGATTCCTATTGAGAATTCTATTCCTTCAGTCACTAACATAGCAACAGAAAGTATTATACCAGTTATAAATGTCATCGCAATGTAAACCAATACTGGAATTAGTCCTGTTGCATTTAAAGAATGTCCAATACCAAAAATTAAAGAAGTGATTAGAATAATGATTATAGGTTGTTTTATTTTTAAACTAAGACCTTGACTTAAATATGATCTAAATAATACTTCTTCAGACGTTGCTTGAATAAAAATAAGGATTAATAATGGAATAAAATATATACATAATGTTTGAAGATCAATTCCAATAATAAAACTATTTGGATACAATAAATAAAGAATAGTATTCATTACTACAAACAAACTCCCAAACATTCCCATTCCTTTTAACAAGTTAAGCCAATTAAATTGTTTAAACCAATTCAAAATAGAAGATTTATTTGAAAGTGGCTTGGATGCATTAAAGACTGATATTACATCTCTTTTATGAATATATTTCACACAAACGAATAATATTATCAATAAAGGAATTGATAGCAGGTAAAGATTAATTTGACTAAAAAGTGAGTTTTCATTTGCAAGCATAGCTTTTGGAACATGAAAAGCAAGTATAAAAATTACATCTAATATTATTTCAAATATCTGTGGAAAAAAGAATTGAAAGAATATTACAAGAATTATTGTAAGTACATATCTCCAAAGATTATTTTTTCCTTGATAAACATTATCTAAAAAAGAATTTGACATAAAAACACCTTAAAAAAATTAACATTTAATGAATTTTATTTTCATATTTATTAAATCAAGAATTATAATTAAAAGAATTATAATTAAAAATATAAAAATAGTTAATGAAAAAAGTTAAAAATATAAAAAATAAAAATATAAAAAATAAAAATATAAAAAATAAAAATATAAAAAATAAAAATATAAAAAATAAAAATATAAAAAATAAAAATATAAAAGAAAAAAATATAAAAGAAAAAAAAAACATTAATTAATAGTTAATTAATAATTAATTTAACTATTAGCTGAAGAATATAATAAACCAATAGCTTTTGATGTGAAAATAGCAAAATACGAGCTTATAAATAATGGAATAATAATCGCCCAAAAGATAGGAATTATATAAACCAACTGAATTATTAAATCAATAATAATAAAAGCTATTAAGTAAATAACTAACCAAATAATATAATTTTTCCATCCTATTTTACTGATTTTTACAACTACATTTTTTATATTTAAAGCTGATGACAAATTATTTGTTTGGGCTAAAACAGCTGTAGCTATTAACAGCAATATTTTAAATATTACTAAAGAAATCAATGAAACTATTAAGAATATTAATATATTAATATCTGCTGAAGTTGAGAGAATTGATGTTGCTGAAGTAATAGCGCCATAATTTCTGTAATGAGAATATATAAAATACAAATAATTGAATATATTGGTAAAGTAAGCAGTTACAAATATTATAATAGCTGGAATTATATAATAAACAATGTTTAAAATAAAAACTTTAAATCCAGAAACGAAATTCTTTCCAAACTCAAATGAAGGCATTTCATTTAAATTATTAATTGTATCTTTTATAACATTTAGTTTATATCCTGCAGTAATGAAACCAAAAACAATAACAATAACAAGAGATAAAATCAAGTCTACTGTTGGAATAAGATATAAACTTGCAATAATGCCAAAACTTTCTAATACTTCAAAAATACTAATTAAAGTAAGTAATACTCCAAATATTAACCACTTTTTCCATTGTTTTACTGGAAAAGATAGAGAATCTTTAAAAATGTTGATAATATTCATATTTTCACATCATTACTAGTTTTCATCATCATTATTACCAATAGTAGCATAATCCTGAATATTTACATAACTACTATCCCATCCATCAACCATTTTTAAATGGAAATTCTTAGATTTGGTTGTGCCATCGAAATTCATAGCCCCACCACCAGAAGTAGGAATTCCTGAAAATACAGCAGATTTAGCACCAGAAGTTATATCAAAATCATCAACACTCACATCCATGGTAGTTGCACCATTTGGAATAACAATATCCAAAACCCCTGAACCAGAAGTCATTGATTTACTTACAGTATCTATTAAATTACCATTTGAATCACGGAAAGAAATAGTAAAATCAGCAAGATATGCTAATATCCATGCTTTATCAGTGAACGCAACTCCATTAGGCGCTGTCCAATGATTTGCTTTAAATACACTTCCCCAATTACAAGTATGCACATAAAAATGATCATCAGAGTCTCCTGCACTACTATGCCATGTTTCAGCGCTAACAGCACTAACAGACATTAGTAAAATAGTCGAAACTAATAATACCATTCCAATAAGTTTTATTTTTTTAATTAACATTATATCACGATTTAAATTTTAATAAATTTACTTTTATAAATATCATTCAGTAAAAAATTTAATACCCTCTGATACAGACTCTTTAATAATTTCAGTGATATCTTCTCCATCAAATTCCATAGACCCTGGATGTAGTTTTAAATACCCACTGTCATATCCATCAACCATTTTTAAATGGAAATTTTTACTACGAGTCGTTCCGTCGAAATTCATAGCCCCACCACCTTGAGCAGGTACTGCAAACATCAAATTATCACCTACTCCATTTTTAGCAGTAATTTGCATAGCAACAGTGCCCTCAGGTATGATAACATCATACACATCAGAACCAGAAGTTAATGTTCCACTTAATTGATCTATTATTCCATGGTTTTGATCAAAAAATACTATCTCATATCCTGCAACATAAGCCAATATCCATGCTTTATCAGTGAATGCAACTCCATTAGGTGCTGTCCAATGATTTGGTTTAAATGCACTTCCCCAACCACAAGTATGGATATAAAAATGGTCTGAAGAATCTTGTGCATTACTGCTACTCCATGAGCCAGCACTTACTGAACTTACAACAAATAAAAGAGAAAATCCAATTATGAGCATAATTATTAAAAGAAATACTCTTTTGTTCATTTTAGAAATTAACATTAATTCACCACCATTTTTTAAAAAATAAAAGATAAAATAATCCATAATTAAATTATTATTATTATTATTATTATTATATGTATTATTGCATTATTATGTTATATTAATTATGTTATTAATTATTAACTTATTCAATAAATTGGTCTATGTTATATAAATATATTGTTATTTAAAATTCAACATAGACCATTAATAGTTTGTATTTAATAGCATATAAATCTATTGTAAAATATAAAAATAATCAAATTAATATGATTAATTATATTAAATAATATAATACTTTTATTTACAATTAACAATATTTAACTTAATTAATAATATTTAACTTAAAAAAGCAAATAATAATTTTAAATTTAATTATATTACCTTTTTATTTTTAGTAATAATGATTTTAATAATATTTTAATAATATTTTAATAATATTTAATAATATTTAATAGTTTTAAAGATGTGAAAATATGCAATTACCATACGGATTAACTGTTAGAGGAATTTTAAAAAAAGAAAACAAAATTTTACTATTAAAAAGAGTTGAAAATTCAAAAACTAACCCTAAATGTTGGGAACTTCCTGGAGGAAAAGTTGATCCTGGAGAATTTTTTGATGACGCATTGATTAGAGAGTTTATGGAAGAAACTAATTTAAAAATTGAAATTGGTGATTTCGTCTATGCTCTTCAAGACAACTATCCCCATAAAAGAACAGTGGTATTAATTTTCATTGTTGAAATAATTAAAAAGCCAACATCCATTTCAAATAATGAATCTATTTCTAAAAAAATAGAAAAAGAAATAAAAGAAGATATTTTAATTAGTGATGAACATAGCGATTACAAATGGGTAGATATGAAAGAATTAAGGAATTTAAAATTATCTTCATGGTTTAATGTATTTTTAAAATCAAAATGCGAATATGATTGGAAATAAATGAAAAAATAAAGAAAAAATAAAAAAAAATAAAGAAAAATAAAGAAAAAATAAAGGTTGTGTAAAGTTGTTGGCTATTTTGTAAAAATAAATATTTAGGATTTGATGGAAGATAAATGTAAAAAAGTGATGTTTTTAAATAGTTTTAACAGTGTAAAATCCAACAAATCCCAAATTATTTTTATATTATTTTTAGCATATAAAATTTTTCATTT
>JAISIT010000116.1 GCA_031261915.1 Candidatus Methanoflexus mossambicus | reverse complement strand
TTGGAATTGATATTTCTAACATGTGGAACACCTTTGTAATTTTTTTTTATCACAATTAAAAAATGTGTTTCCACACACTATTTATAATTTTTTAACCAACCTTGAAACACGACCAATTAATTTTTGTTTTTAAAATTAAATTGTTAAGTAATTTAGATAGTTTTTTGATCAAACTTTTTTTTAAAAAGTTTGTTTTTAAAATTAAAATACATGTTTTTTAAAAATATTTTATAATTTTTAATATCTTCAAATATAATTTAATTATTTAACTTATTTTTTTAAATATAATATATTTAATGATAAAATAAGAAAATAATATTAAAATCTATTGAAATTTTAAATGGAACTCCAAGTAAACTATTCAATGATAATATATTGCCTAAAAGAGAAAATTTGCATTAATTTTTTTAGTCATTTTTTTCAGTATATTGAAAACTTATAGTAATTATCATTAATTTTTTTCAGTATGTTGAAAATGTATATGGTTATTTATTAGTTTTTTTCATTATAATGAAAAATTTTATTATTTTATTGTTAATTTTCATTATAGAAAAATATATATAGTAAATTCTATAAATTATTTCAATATAATGAAAATTTATATTTTTTAACATTTTTTTTAAACTACAATAAAATGAGGAAATAAATTGATAAAAAGAAATTTTTATTTAAATAAAATAAAACCATATATTAACAAAGATCTTATAAAAATTATAAGTGGAATTAGGCGTTGTGGAAAATCAACAATTTTACAACAATTAATTGAAGAATTAAAACAAAATGGAGTAAAAGAAGATAATATTATTTATATAAATCTTGAATTACAAAAATACTTTGATGTAAGAACTAAAGAACAGTTGATGGATGTAATTGAAAAACAAATAAAAAATAGAGTTAATTATGAATATCCTGCTTTAAATCAAATAGCTGATGAAGATAAGATTTATATTTTTATAGATGAAATACAAAATGTAGACTCTTGGGAACTTTTAATAAATTCATATTTAGCAGAAAAACAATTTGACATTTATATTACAGGATCAAACTCTAAATTACTTTCTGGAGAACTTGCTACACATTTAACAGGCAGATTTGTGGAAATTAAAGTTTATCCTTTTTCATATTTAGAATTTTTAGAATATCATAAGTTAAATAATGAAAATATGAATGAAGATATAAATGAAAACAAATTAATTAAAGAATATATTCAATTTGGAGGAATGCCATATTCATTAGGGTTTGAAGAGGATCAAAAAATTGAATATTTAAGTGATTTATATTATTCAATTGTTCTTAAAGACATTATTAAAAGAAATGAAATTAGAGATGTTGATTTAGTAGATAGAATATTTTTCTATATTTTAGCAAATATTGGTCATACATTCTCTGCAAATAGCATATTCAAATATTTCAAAAAAGATCAAATTAGTGTATCTATTAATACAATATATAATTATTTGTCTTATATGGAAGATGCATGTTTGGTTAATAAAGTTAGAAGAGAAAATATTGTAAGTAAAAAGCTATTAAATCACGGCGAAAAATTTTATTTAAATGATTTAGGTTTTAGAGAAGCTATTTATGGATATAACAATAGAAATAAAGGACAAGTAATTGAAAATATTGTTTACATAGAACTTCTTAGACGAGGATATAAAATAACCATTGGAAAATTTAAAGATAAAGAAGTGGATTTTGTCTGTAAAAAAAGAGGAAAAAAAGCATATATTCAAGTGTCCTATGTTTTAGCGGATGAAAATACAATAAAAAGAGAATTTGAACCACTTATTAAAATAAAAGACAACTATCCAAAATATATCATTTCTACGGATGAGTTTGACTTTTCAAAGAATGGTGTTATTCATATAAATTTAGCTGACTTTTTAAAAGGTAAAACTATTAAATTATTATAACTAAAGTTCATCGGTTTTTAAGAATTCTTTTATATTTAAATGTCTTATTCCCTCTTTTGATAGGTCAAACTCGTCTAAACTTAATACATATTTAGGATAACTATCTTTAATCTTCATTAAAGGTCTAAATTCTCTTTTTATTACTTCTTCATCAGCAAGTATGTATGAAACTTGGATATAAATCTTGTTTTTATTTTTTTTACATACAAAATCAATTTCATAACCATTAGCTTTCCCAATTGTTATATCATATCCTCTTCTAACTAGTTCCATATAGACTATATTTTCAAGAATCTGACCAATATTTTGTTTATTTCCTTCTGCCATAGATTGGTTAAACCCATGATCAGTTAAATAATATTTTTCAGAGATTTTTAATAATTTTTTTCCAATTAAGTCTTCTCTTGGAACTTTAAAGATTAAACATCCATTAATACAATAAAATAGATAATTGTATATAGTTTCTCTTGAAACATTTCTATTTTCACTTTTTAAATATTTTGAAATACTTAATGCTGAGAAAGTATGGCCAATATTATCTATTAGATATTTAAGTAATCTATCTAAAAGATCTATATCCCTTATCTTGTTTCTTTGAATTATATCTTTTAATAAAATAGAATTATAAAGATCCTTTAAATAATTTAGTTTTTCAGATTCTTCTAAATGGAATATAAACGGCATTCCACCATATTTTATATAATTATCAAATAGCTGTGTTTCATTAATTTCTTTTTTATTTGATTTAATTTTTTCTTTTTCAAATAGTAATGCTTCCTTAAATGAAAATGGATACATTTTAATCTCCATATATCTTCCAGCTATTAAAGTAGCTAACTCACCAGATAAAAGTTCAGCATTAGAACCAGTAATGTAAATATCACAATCTAAATCAACTCTATATCCATTAATACTTTTTTCCCACTTATCTACATTCTGAATTTCATCAAAAAATAAATAAATCTTACCAGAAAGGTTTTCGGTTAATTTAAATACTATTTCATTTAAGTCTAAATCGCTTTTAATCATATTGTATTTAGTGGATTCAAGATTTATTAAAATAATATTGCTTTCTTTAATATTATGGTTGTTTAAGAGTTCTTCTTTGATTAAATTAAGCATATAAGACTTTCCACATCGTCTTATTCCAGTAATGACTTTTATTATGTCTTTATTGATTAAAGGTCTAATTTTTTTTAAATATAATTCTCGTTTTACCATTATTTTTCCTCTTTAATTTGTAATTTGAAAGTTGTAACTGTTATTTTAATAAATTTTATAAAAAGTTACAGATATAACTGTTGTTTTAATAAAAAATATAAAAAGTTACAGATATAACTGTTATTTTAGTAAAAATTATAAAAAGTTGCATATATAACTGTTATTATTTATTTTATTTATTGGTTTTAATATTTAAATTTTATTAATTATGAATTTGAATGTTAATTTAAAATAAATTTTTTTAGTGTAATGAAATATTTTTCTTTTTGGGTCTGTCCCATAATTCATTTTTTCGAATGTTATTTTTATTTATATCGTGGGTTGGTTAAGTTTTGAAGATTTTTTTCTTTAATTTTTTTTATAGTTGAAATTAACTGTTATTTTT
>JAISIT010000114.1 GCA_031261915.1 Candidatus Methanoflexus mossambicus | reverse complement strand
TTTATATGAAAAAATATTGCAAATTGTAATACTTAAATCATAGAAAAATATAAAATATTAATAACAAATTTAATTATTTTCAATAATAGTATATAAAGGTTTATTAAGACCCATTAGATTTTTATAATCACCCCTAAAAATTTTAATCACCCCTAAAAATTTTAATCACCCCTAAAAATTTTAATCGTCCATAAAAATTTTAATCACCCCTAAAAATTTTAATCGTCCATAAAAATTTTAATAACCTTAAAAAATAACAATTAATTATAAAAATTTTCTTGAAAATGAACAAAATTAATTATGTTCAAAACCTAATTTTTTGATCAAAAAAGATATTTCTTTATTTTTATTTGAATTAATATTTTTTAAAATTACATATTAATATTCATTATTTTAATATATAATTTAGCTATTTTGTTTATTTTTTAAAAAATAATATATTTTGAGGATAAAATTTAAATTAAAATATTCACAAAATATGATAATCTGCAAATAATTAAATCTCTTACTAATAGTTAAAATATATTAAATGTTCTTAAAATTTAATATTCTTAACTTATCAATTAAATTAATATTTGTTCAAGTAAGTTGATTTTGAGAGTACATTATTTTATTAAAATGTTAAAACTAAAATAGCTATTTATTTAACTAAATCTCTTATTTCCATAACTAAACTAATCCATTTAATAACAGAATTAATAGAAGCTCTAAATGAAGTTAAATCTTCAGCATTGATATTTATTAAAAGTTTAGAACCATCTAATGATAATTTTATCTGAGATCTATAATCTGGAGATGTTCTTAACTCAAGAATTATTGAATCATAAACAATCTTTGCATCATCATCATTTTCAAAATCAATAGCTATTTCATTTTTAATATTATCAACAGAATTGAAATGATAGTCAGAAATAATATCTACCCTTTAAAAATTGTAAATAATAAAAATAATCATAAATGACTAATCAATAAATAATCAAGATATAATAAACTAAAAGATATAATAAATTAAAAGACCTAGTAAATTAAAAGATATAATAAATCATAGAATTAATCATCAAGATACAAAATATCAAGTATTTTAATTTCAAATTCAGATTTTGATCCTTTATCATTTATAAAATTAATAATAGCTATTTCCTCAGGATCTTTTGATGAGTTTATTTCTATTAAATTATCAAATCCTTTTTCATCAAAATCAAAATCAAAATATTTATTTAAAAATTCCAATCCCTTTGGAATAGATTTATATTTAAGTTCTTTTGGTTTGATATGAAGACGATTACTTGTTGTTTTAGCATCTATTTTTAAAGAAAACTTTTCTTTACCATCATTTGTAAAAATACTTAATTTAGATGGCATGCCTTTAAGTTCATATATTAAACAGAGATATTTAAATCCAAGTTCCTCAGATTTTAAACCTAAATCCCTTAAACTTGATTTTCCACGAGAAATATATTTAAATCCAAAGGTATTTGAAAGGTTTTTACAAAAAATTCTTGTGTTGTCTGCTGGTTTTCTTGAGCTTGAAATTATCATTGCAACCATCTTTAGGAAATATTATTATTGATAAAAAAAGTATATTTTCACGTTATTTGTTATATTTGTTAATTTATTTTTAAATTTTATATTAGTTATATTTAATTGAATTAAAAAAAGAACATGGAATCAAAAATAGTTAAATAAAATTAAATACTTAAAACACATATTAATTAAAATAACCAATTTTACAATAGCTATAATATTTAAACTATTTAATGGAAAATATTTAAAAAATAGGAGAGTATAAAAAAAGAAATAGAATTGAAACAATAAAAAATTGCATATATTATTAAAATAATTCTTCTATTAGCTAAAAAATTTAAAATGATTAATTAACGAATAAACGAATATATTAAAAACATTAAACCAAATTAACATTAAACAATTAACATTAATAGGATTAAGGTTAAACAATTAACATTAAAGAGAGAAATTAAAAAGGAAAAAAATAATTGTCAAATAAATATAAATAAGTATAGATAATCTTAAATTTTAAAAATGTTTATAGATTAATAAAAAAATAAAAGTATTATCTTGCTTTAAATTCTTTTTTATTTTCAGGAACCTCTTTAAAAAGAATTCTATACCTACAAACAGGACATTTATTTTCCATATATTTTTTTAAATCAATTTCCTTTCCACAATTAGGACAAGTATACAATTATTGACCTCCAACAATCCTTTTTATATTACGAGTTGCAGTTTTAGCCATTGGTGTTTCTGGAACATAAGCTCCACCAGTAAATGTTACACCACACTTTTTACATTTCCAAATTCCAGCACTAACTCGTTTAACATAAGGTCTTTCACAACGAGGACAAATATGCTTCTTTTTCATGTTTTCTTCAATTTGCTTAACAGACCTTTTAGCTTTTCTACCGTAACGAGCTCCAAATCTTCCTGTAATTCCTACTTTTTTAGTTCTTGCCATACTATCACTGATAAAAATAAGTATAAATTTATATAATCATAGATCATAGATTAGTTATAATCACATATAATCATATATTTATATATATGTATATAAAATAAAAATATAAAGAGATTAATATGAATCATGAGATAAGATAAAATATTAATGTAATTGTATTAATTAAAATAATACTTAATGTTATAGCATATATTAATTATTATTTTTTAAAGTATATAAAGTTTTTTAAAAAAAATAAAAAATAAACAATAAAAAATATAAAAATATAAAAAATGTTTAACAGAAGTAATAAAATTAATATAAAATAGTAATATAAATATATGCTTAAAAAAATAATTAAAAAAATAATAAAATAAAATTTTAAAGAAATTTAAAGAAATTTAAAGAAATTTAAATAGGTTTAAATAAGTTTAAATAAGTTTAAATAGATTTAAATAGATTTAAAGATATGAAATATTAATAACCATTTAAAATAGCTATTAACTCTTTTGATTTTTCATAAGCAACATCAACGGCATTTAAAATGTCTTCTTGGGATAATGGTTCATCTCCACCTTTTTGCATTGCACAAATCTTTCCAGATTCCGTAATTCCAACAGAAAGTCTTGCTTTTAGGATACTTTCTTCATCTAAACCTGGATCTAAAACCATTTTATCTCCAATCTTAACAAAAGTGGACATTACTACTTTTTCTTTTAATGTCAAATCCACTAAGTTTTCTTTATCAATTACAACCTCATTATCAACATAACTTGCCATAGGTAATTTTGTTGAAGCAAGAGCAGCTACTACAGCAAGTGTTGCAGCATCAAAAAGATTTCCATCATAATCAATAATATGTAAGTCAATAAAAACCATCCAAACCTTTTTACCCTCTTCAATACAAAGTTTTTCTAAATCAACTATTTCACTTTCACGAATAGCTCTATCAACTACACGTGCAAGCTCAACTGAAGCTTCACTAGGTGGTCCTGGTTCAAAATTAGGATCAGCCATAGGTAACATTTCAGAGTTAGTCATTAAAACTCCTAAATTAGGTGTATCTTGGAAAGGTTCTCCAATACTTGGTTTAATGCCTACAATAATTTGAGTTTTGCCTAATTTAACTCTTGCAGATCCTTCAGCTTTTGAAATAATTCCAGTTTCAATAGAAATATCACGATATTCATTTAAAGCTCTACCATCCACTCTTTTATCTTCATTAATAATTTTTGTTATACTTTCTCTTGTAATTTCTGGTATAATGTTCATAAGAATTCCTCATTTAAATTTAATAAATAGCTATTAATAATATCAATTATTCATTGTATTTACTAATTAAAGCTTCTTTTTGAATTTCTGAAATCGTTTTACAACCTTCAATAGCTAAATCTAATGCTTTACTAAATTCTTCCCTATCTAAATTACCATCACTCTGAAGTAAAGTTATTTCTCCTGTGCTTGGCATGTATGCAACAGGAACATCTGCTTGTCCTTCTTTATCTTCACTTTCAGATAAATCTAAAACTACTTCATCATTTACTTTACCTGCAGCACAAGCAACAACTAAATCTTTCATAGGTATTCCAGCATCGGCAAGTGCAACAGAAGCAGCTGTGATTCCTGCACATCTTGTTCCACCCTCAGCTTCAATAACTTCAATAAACACATCCACCATAGAACGAGGATAGTTTTCTAAAAGCAATGCTGGTCTTAATGCTTCAGCAGTAATCTTAGAGATTTCCGTTGACCTTCTATCTGTTCCTGGTCTTTTTCTATCATCAACAGAAAATGGAGCCATATTATATTTACATCTAAGAACTCCGGTATTTGGTTTTAATAATCTTCGAATATATGATTCTCGTGGACCATAAACTGCTACTAAAATCTTATTTCCTCCAACTTCCAAGTATGCTGATCCATCAGCACGCTCTAAAACTCCAGCTTCTATTTTTATTGGACGAAGTTCATCAAATGATCGATTATCATCCCTTTTTTTATTATTAATACTCATAAAATCATCCATTATAATTTTTAATTATTATAAACTAATTACTCATCATCAATTACTCATCATCCTGTTTTTTCTTTAAATAATCATAACGATCATAAAAAGAACTTGTTTTAATTACAGGTTTTATAGTCACATTTTCACTTTGATTATCTTTATCCTCTTCAACATGATTTAAATTAGAGTTTTTTTCAATATTATGATTATCCACATCAGTTTTTTCAAAATCAAAATCATTTTCTATTTCTTTTTCTATTTCTTATATTTCTTTTTCTAAATTACTTTCATTAATATTTTGATTTTCATGAGAAATCTCTAAATCTACTTCTTCTTTAAAATTTTGAAAGCGAGGTTTTTCTAAACCATTTTCATCCAAAATTACCTCTTCTTCAGTGATAGTGATTTTATCTATATTTCCATTTAATGAATCTATTAAATTATCATTATCCCTATTTTTAGAAATATGATCTTGTGAGAGATTTGTGTGATAATCATCATGATTTTCAGAAAATTGAGAATCTTCAGAGAGAATTTCTGGAGGAATCTCACCATCAATGAGTAAATACAATTGATCTCTAATACGATTAGTTAATCCAGAGATATGGGCTTCTGCTTCAATTAGTTTAATGATATTTTTGGTAATAATCTCCATATCTTTATCTCCACGAACCCAAACAAGACCATTTTGCCCGACAACGATCTTACATTTTGTCTTGTCTTTTATCATGTTGATCATAGATCCTTTTTTACCAATTAACCTTGGAACTTTAGTAGGGGAAATATTAACAAGCAATCCGCCTCTAAATTTACCCATTCCTCTTCCTTTAAGTCCTAATTTGACTTTTTTAACTTCATCAACATCGACAACTTTTGCAAAAAGGACATCTCCGACTTTAAAAACTCTATTAAGATCTTTTTTTTCTCTTCCAAATACTTCAGATCCAGGAAGTATTCCAGAATAAGGTGAATTAAGATCTACTTCCCATAAAGAAAATCGAACATCTGTAACTTCACCAATTACTACATCCCCTCTTTTTGGTATATATTTAGTTTTTAAAGGGACTACACTAATTCTTTTGTTCCTTATAGATATTCTTCCAGTTAAAGAAGAAATTATCTTTTTTTGGTCTTTATAAGTTCCTCTTCCAGAAAAAAACTCATCTTCAGCTAATAATTGACCAGGAACTACAAAATCTTTGTCATTCACATTTATCATTGATTAATACCCCCAAAGGGCTAAAATTAATTAATAAAATAAATTTAAATTTGATGCCAATAAACATTGATGTCAATAAATGAATATTAAAATAAATACTAAATATTAAAATTAAAATTAAATATTAAATATTAAAATTAAAATAGAATATAAAATAGAGTATAAAATAAATATTAAAAATAATAAATATTAAAATTAAAAAAACTATATTAAAATAAAAATCATACAATAATCATTTAATTACTTTGGTTTCACCATCTCCACCTGAAATTTCTGCCATTTTATGATTAAAATTATCTTGTAAACCTCCAGAAATTTCCACAATAGCTATCCATGACCCATCTTGTTGCCATTCTTCATTTAAAATTTCACCAAAAGGATGAATAGCAGAATAAGCATTTCCTGCAGCAGATCCAGGTAAACGAACAGCTATTTTAACTTTTTCAAAACGAATAGGTATTTTAACTTTTATTGCTTTTAAAGTAGTTTTTATTTGCTCATCAACTGATTTAAAAGGATCAATATGAATTTTAGATTCATTCATAGCATTTTCAATCCTTTGAGCTGGATGTGGAAGTCCAGTCTGTGGATTAATAGCTTCACGAGCAATTTTATTTATTACAAGTTTCCTTTTCTCTTCTTGCATATTTCTTTTTTGCTGTGCCGTGAGTTGAATATTTCCTTTTTCTAAAATTTCCTTTGCAACTTCAAGAACATCTGTGGTTTCAAATATTTTATTCATAGATTCTTCTGAAGCTTTATCTCCTTTTTTAGCATCTTTAAAAATTTCTTCAACAGCAAGAATCTTATCAATAGCTAAACTTTCAGTGTCAGGGTTTCGAAAATCAGCAGCTAAATCTGCATCCACTAAAATTTCAAATTTTTCACCATAAGACTCCATTCTTGCAATTATAGCTTCATCAATATTAACCATTTCAACACCAAAAGATTTACCTGCTAATCATATATTTGTATTCATATTTATATTTAATATTTAATCATTATATCTACTATTTGTATTTGATTTAAATATATCTACTATTTAATTTAACTATTTAATTTAACTATTTAATTAATATTAAAATTATTATAATTAAATATTTTAAAAATATAAAAAATAGAGATAAAAATAACTATAAAAATAGTTTTAAAATATTTAAAAATAAATAAAAAAATAATTATTAATTATATTAAAAACATATAAAAAATATATCAATAGTTTAAATTAATAATATACTTGAATAATATATAAAATTAAAAGAAAATAAAATAAATTAAAAGAAAATAAAAGAAAATAAAAGAAAATAAAAGAAAATAATGAAAATTAAAAGAAATTAAAAATATGAAAAAATAATAAAATTATTCATCTTCATCATCTTCATCATCTAAAGATTCTTCTTCTTCCTCTTTTTCTTCATCTTCAAGTTTTTTTCTTTCAATTAACAAATCAACATAACTTTTAACATCATCATCGGAAAGTTTATTATAATTTCCATCTTCTTTTTTAATAATAGCTATTTCGACACTTTCAGAAGTAGTTTTTCCATCAGTAGCTTCATATACTGCATCTAATGCTAAATCAATAGCTTCATCTAAAGTTAAATCATTATTATACTTTTCTTCAAAAACTTCCATTGCTGCAGTTCTTCCAGAGCCAATAGCCGTTGCTTTATATTCAATTAAAGCTCCACTTGGATCTGTTTCAAATAATTTAGCTTTGTCGTTAGTAACTCCACCAATTATCAATGCAGAACCAAAAGGTCTAACTCCACCGTTTTGAGTATATAACTGTTTTAAATCACAGATTTTTTTAGCTAAAGTTTCTACACGTATTGGTTCATTATAAGTAATTTTATTAATTTGAGATTCAAGACGAGCTCGTTCAATTAAAGCTCTTGCATCAGCAACAAGTCCAGATGTTGCTACTCCTATATGATCATCAATCTGAAATATTTTTTCAATAGATTTAGATTCTACTAATTTACTTGGAGTTCTTTTATCCACTACAAGAACGACTCCATCTTTAGATTTAACTCCAAGAGATGTTGTTCCTCTTTTAACTGCTTCTCTTGCATATTCTACTTGAAATAATCTTCCATCTGGGCTGAAAACAGTGATTGCCCTATCATATCCAGCATTTTGTAAAGGTTGCATAATTATTACCTCGTTAATTTTTTTTATAAATGTATTAATGTAAATATAAATGTATTAATGTAAAAATAATTATAAATTATCTATTTATAAAATAATTTAAATATTATAAACTAAATTATAAAAAATAAAATAATTAAATTATTAAAAATTTAAGATAAACATATAATTTAATAAAAAATAAGCATGCAAATAAAACATTGAAAAAAAGCACAAAAACACAATAATCAATCTAAATAAAAAAAATCAATGCTAAAAATGCTAAAATAACAATGCAAAGTAAAAAAAATATAATATTTTTTCAAATATCTAAAAAAGAAAAAAAACTAACTAAACCTCCATGGTTTAGAACTTTACCAACTTATCTTTAAATTTTTTATATGTTTTTTGTTATTTATAAACTTATTGAAAATACAATAAGAATTATAACATATATAATATATATATTTCATACTATATAAATATAATTACTTTTTGTTACTTTAATTTTATTATTTCAATTTTATTCATTTACATTTAAAAATTTAGACCTTGCAGATTTAATAGTTCCAGACTTTCCAATACACGAAATAGCTATTTTATTATTCTTATAAACATTTATCATAGCAAGGGCAGAGCGAAATTCAGTTTCATAATTTCTTTGACATCTAATCAATCCATTATAAAAATAAAACTCAGAATTTAAATTTTTAAAAGTTTTTAATTCATTAGAATTATCATAAAAATCTATTAAACGCAAATAAAAATTACTAAATCCTAATTCTCCTGAAAACCTTAAACATGAATCAGTAATGATTTTAAAAAAGTCTTGCCTATTTAAAGGTTCTTTAGATTTAATTTCAATAGCTAAATAACGATAATTAAGTCTAAGTGTTGGAGGAAGAATTTTCAACTTCATAAATCCACCTCATCAAGTTTTATTTCTTTTACGCCTAAAACAGGAATATTTTTCTTTTCTTTTGAAAATTTAAGTAATTCTTTAGGAGTGTTGAAAAAAATATCTTCAATTTCTTCGTCATTTAATCCTATAGATTTAAAAATAGCTATTTCATCAATAGGGTTTCTTAAATCAAAAATATTGCTTGATTTAGACGAAACAATTAAAGGAAAATTGAATTTACGATACAATTGAATAATTTCTTTAAAACTTCCAATGATCTTTGAGCGAACACTTAAAAAACTGGATAAAATATCATTTAAACATAACTCAATAGTTATATTATTCTCATAAGCAAGTTTAGCCAAAACATGATTTATTCCACAATTATATCGATTATACGGGCTTGATAAAATATCCACTTGCCGATTTTCACACACAAGACGATTTATCTTATCATTTCCCCCAACAACAGTAAATAAACTTGTTTTATTCTTGAATTTTTGAGAATATTTCTGAATATCATTTGGATTTTTAGTATAAAGTTTAATTGAAAAATAAATAGAACAATCAGAATCTTCAAAATTAGACAAAATATCATTTTTATAATTTAAAAAATCATTATATTGTTCTGGAGAATAAACCAAAGATAAATCTGTAAATCCTAAACGAATAGATTCATTTATCATCTCTAAATCATTTTTTAAATTATTTCCACAAATATGTAAATCATAAAAATGTTTTTTACTCATTGAAATCAGTTATAATTTATTTTATGTAATCTTATGTTATTTCATTATAAATATCAATTTAGTTTATGCATTATTATCAATATTAACAATAGATCCATTATTAAAAAGTTTTTTAGCTATTTTTATTGCAACATCCTTTTTTGCAGGATAAGCAGCTATTTTAACTTTTAAATGAATAGAATCACCTGATTGTGTAACTTCCAATTTTTCTTCAATAATTTTAGATTTAGAAAACCTTAAAAACAAATTTCCTTTATCATCCATCTTTTTTTCTAAATCCTCTTGAAATTTATTAAAATCAATATCAGAACCTAAAATTTTATTAATAAAACTTTTTATCTCCTTTTTTTTAGAAATAGTTCCAGTATAAATAGCTATTGGTTTTTCGTCCATTCCTTCTGCCATTTCTTTTTCAAAAATATCTAAGGGTAAAAAATAGCTTAAACCATCTAAAATTTCATTTTCATCTTCAAAATGATAAATGAAAAATCTAAAACGAATATTATGAATCATAAACATCAAAGGTAAAATTATTTATATTAAAGTTAGTTATATTCCATTATCAATATTTTAATATTTCAATAATTTCATTAATTTTGTAAATATAAATTTTGTAAATATAAATCTTTTATTATATCTATATTCATTTATAATTAATATTTATAATTAATATTATTTATGAATAATATAGAAATTTATATAAAACTAAAAATTTTAATAAAAGCAAATTGCAATAAACAAAATAACTTAAAATAATTAAAAAATAATTAAAAAATAATTAAAAAATAATTAAAAAATAATTGGTCGTGTTTCAAGGTTGGTTAAAAAATTATAAATAGTGTGTGGAAACACATTTTTTAATTGTGATAAAAAAAAATTACAAAGGTGTTCCACATGTTAGAAATATCAATTCCAA
>JAISIT010000235.1 GCA_031261915.1 Candidatus Methanoflexus mossambicus | reverse complement strand
TGCTTTGTTTTTCATCGATTTGGTTAGCTTTATGATTAATAGTTGGAAAACGCATAGCTCCAAATCCGAGTATTGATATTTTTTCCCCAGTTTCTCCTAAATCTCTATAAAGCATTTTTATCACGTATTTCATTCATATAATAGCTATTTTATATATTATTTTAATATATCATTTTAATATACTCTTTTAATATATTTTTTATAAACTATATTTTGATTTTAACTTTGTTTTGCAATATCTTATTCTTTTTATTCTTTATTTCTATTATATTTGCATTGATTTATATTTTCGTTGCTTTTTTCTTATTTATTTTATTAATTTTTTAATTAATAAATATATTTATATGTAAAAATTAATAATAGCTATTAATTTAGTATTATAAGTTTAATTATCTCTTTTTTCTTTAATATTATATTAAGAAATATTTTTATTATTATTTTTAATTTTAAAGCTTAAATTAGTATTAATATTATTATTAGTATTAATATTAAATATTAAATATTAAAAATATAGTTTTAATAATAACAACAATAAAAACAATAACAATAACAATTAAAATAATAATTTAATTGAAGTAGTATGTATTGAAGAATTATTAATTAATAATAAATAGCTATTTTATAAAATAATCTTAAAAAATCACTAATTTAATAAAAATAGCTATTAAAAATAGTTAGATATAAAATATAAAAAAGATAAATCTTATGCATAATAAACAATATAATAAATATATAAAATTTTAGAGGTTTAATAATGATAGAAAATACAGAAATCTTAGAAATTAATAAAGATGAAAATACTATTTATATAAAAGAAGATTTTGTTGAGATTAATAATATTAACTCTAATGGTTATAATCATTATCCTGATATAAAGCTATGTGTACGTGTACACTTTAAAAATATTGGAGATGAAAATGTAGAGAAACTTATGGATTTTATTAGATATTCAGACTTCTATGAATCAGTTAATGTAATTGTAACAGATAATTCTGGCAATGAAAAGAGATTTCATGAAGTCCATATTGGCATGCTAGGTATAAGAAAGCATATTGTTCCTCAACTATTATGTAAACCTGAAAAACATCATGATTTAGGCATTGCATTTAGTGATTATTGTGAGGCTTTAATTCGTGTAGGAGATAAAAAAATAGATTTGATTAATAAAGATTCTGAACCTGTATTCAGGTATAACCCTAATGACAGAATAGAAGGTATTGTTGACTATAATGATAGGATTGAAATCTTGTTTAAAGATCCAAAAAATAATATTTCCTTTTTTGAATATGGTAAGGCATATGACATTCCATTTGATAAGTTTGAAAACTTAGGGGATCAGTAGTTATAAACTATGTTATATTAATAGTTTAAACATTAATTGTTATTATTACACTTATTTTAGGTGTGATTAGATTATGAAAACAACCCAATCCGATATGAATTCTACTGAGGCTACATTTCGAGGATTTAGAACTCAAACTTTATATATACTTCACAGAATTATTACAGAAAGTGAAAAATTTGACTTCTTACCAGAGAATATTGAAGATTTAGATGTTTTTTTTGAAAATAATCTTCATGAATCTGTTCAAGTTAAAAATTACACTGAAAATTTAGTTTTATCTCATTTAGATCCTGTAAAAGGAGGGTCTATTCTAAAAAGAATTGAAGATAGATATTTAAATGGGATAACACCAAAAACTAAGATAATCTCTTTTGGTCCACTAGGTCCTGAATTGAAGATTGGTTTTAGCTCTGAAAGTAATGAACGAAATGCTTTAATAAAAAAACTCGATAAAAAGGGTTTTGATGAGAATATAATCAATGTATTTTTTGAAAATATTGAATTTGTTGAAGTTAATGAAGATGAATTATATCAAGACATAATAGATTATTTAAAAGAGACACATATTGGTTTTGATTCAAATGACACATTGGATTTGTTAATGAATTGGATATATAATTTATCAGAAAAGCAAGAACAATTAAATAAAATGAGCCTTGTTAAAAAGCTTAATAATATCGGAGATTATCTGAAAAATATTTCTTCATTTTTAGATGAATATGGACTTTCTGTAAATCAGTTAAAACCCTCATATGAAGAAATAGATTACAGTATTTTAAAGGAAGAATATTCTATTGGTAGTCATGCAAGGTATGAACATATTTTGAATAATCTTGATATTATTAGGACAGAAAAGTTAGAAGAAATGAGTTCTAAAATTAGAGAAAAGAAAGTTCTAATAGTGCATGGTGCTTCAGGTCAAGGAAAAAGCACGGTTGCATATAGATTTTTGCATAATTATTGTCCGAATGCATTAACATATACAATTAAATCTAAAAATCGTGATTCACTAAAGATAATAAACACACTAAATTCAATATCAAAATCTATTGATGATAAAATTGTATTGTTTATAGATGTTGAGCCAGAGGATATTGGATGGGTAGATATTGTTAAAGAAACATACTTTTATAAAAAGTTTGATGTTTTAGTGACAATTAGGGAAGAAGATTGGAAAAAGTGTTCTTTAAGACATGATGATGTGGCCTATTCTGAAATGGAATTGACTTTAAATAAAAAAGAAGCAGAAAACATCTATAATTCAATGGATAAAAAAGATAAACTTAAATTTTTGGACTTTGAAGAGTGTTGGAGTGTTTTTGGAGGTGAAGGTCCTTTATTAGAATTCACATACTTATTAACATATGGAATAACTTTGAGGGATAGGTTAAAAAAACAAATTAATACAATACAAAAAGAATCCCTTGCTGAAAATAACATAGAAAAAATACATTTATTAGGGGAAATTTCTATTTTAGGTATGTATGGATGTAAAACTGATTTAGGCTCATTATCTGAAAAATATGAACCTTATAACTTAAACAACATAATTGAACTTTTTCAAAAAGAGTATTTAATACGAAAAGATAGTAATTCAAGCTTTATTGATTGTTTACACCCTATAAGATCTGAAATAATAGTTGATATATTATTTGATTCAGATATTAATCCAATAAAAAATAAAATTAATGATTGTTTATCTATAATTTATGAGAAAAACATCGAAAAATTTCTTATAGGTTATTTTAATAAATATTTTTTTGATGAGGATGTTCTAAACCAAATTAATTCTTATTTTCCAAAATCTTGGTTAGGTTATGGTTTAGTTATTAAGAGCTTAATTTGGCTTGGAGTAAAAGAATATTTTTTGATAAATAAAAAGAATATACAAGAGATAAATGATAAACTTGGATCATATTGGAATATCTTAATCGGAATTGACATAGGGGGCGCTATAGAAAATGAAACACATGAATTTTTCAATAATGAACTATTTGATCAAAAAGATGTTAATTTAGCTAAGAAAATAAAAAATAATTTTTCAGACAAAAAATCTGTCTATAGATTTTTAATGGGATGGTTTGAAAAATCTTTTTGTCCACTGAAATTTCCTAAAAGTGATGATGAGTGGGAAAAATTAGGTCTAAGTTTATTTTGGTTAGGTAAGTTAGGTATTAGAAAAGATATTCCAATCAATCATTATGATTTTTTCACACATTATAAAAAACTATCTTTAAACAGTATTGCGAATTTTTTGCTCGGATTACACTATTTTGAACCTTCAAATGAAATTATTATAAATGGTATGGGAAAGATTCTTGATAGGTTTCAAAATGATTTATTAATTCCTGCTATTGAAGAAACTGATGAGGAAATAAAAATACATTGTATTATAGATTCATTTGAAATACAAAATGCAATACAATATGAAAATATTGATGAACTAATTCTTGAAAGACTTGACTTATTTAGAAATCTTTTCCCTTATAAGAAAACTTACTCACTTCAATCATATGGGGAAGAATTTACTTTTAGTAAAGATTTGATAAGCAATACTAAAAAAGAAATACCTTCCAAAAATATTTCTTTAAGTATTTTAACTGAAATAAATGGAATATATCACGATTTTATAGATCAAAAATTCGGACTCAATTCTTGGGATAATTATATCAATCAAATCATAGAACATAGAGAATATTATTTAAAATTAACAAAAAGATTGATACAAAGTATTGAATTATATTACAAAACTCCTAAAAAAATTAATATTTTTGAATCAAATGGATTAAATAGTTATTTTAGTAGATTAGATTCTATATCTAATGTAAAAATGCCTAACCAAGCTAAAAAGATTTTTCGATTTGATAATTATGTAAAAATATCTGAGAAATTCTTTGGAGCTCTAAAAAATTTTTTTAATCAGAGTATGCCTGTGATAATGACAAAATTAGAAACAAAAGGGAAAACAAATGAAAAAATAATATTAAAAAAATTAGAAGCTAATGGTATAAGGACGGATTTGACTCATGTTTCTTTTGTTTATTTACATGATATATATAAAAATCTAAAATTATTTCAAAATGAATTTAAAATACTATTTAATGAACATTTAGATAAAAATTTCATAGAAAAATTAGAAGCAGATGAAAAAACTAATTATTACTTATTACTAGGAATTTGGGATATTTTTGCAAAAGAAAAATATAAACGAGATAAAAGAATCATTAGAAATTCTAAAAATAAAGTTTCTAAAGCTGAAAAATTTTCTGAAAATATTGCCAAATCTCTTGAAAACGATTGTAACCTAGAAGTAATAAACCATGATGATGAAAAATATTTTTCTTTAGATATTAATTCTCCTTTTGAATTTGATGAAGGATTAAATAATATTTTGGATACCTTATTTGAAATACTTAAAGATATTGAATATACAAACTTAAAACATGTATTTTTAGATATCAATTGTGAACACTTTATAATTGTTCCTTTGATAAAAGGTAAAATATTGTATCCTATGGCATTTCAAATACCATTATACAAGTTCATTGGTGATAAAACAAAACCTAATTTAGAAATCATGACTTTATTACCAAAACCTATAGAAAAAATTCCAATTGAATTTGAAATTTGGGAGAATTATATTGATGATTTAGAAATAGCTAACAAAATATTTACTATGGCAGTTATACCTCATATGATTTATTATTTAAAACAAGTAAATGAATTGGCAGAATTAGAAGATAAATATATTAATCATGCTGTTTTAGATAATTTTACATTAAATTTTTCAAAAAAAATATCCGAAACATTTCAAGAAGCTATTGTTTCAAATGAATTTTTGATAAATAAACTTTCAGAAGAAGCTGAATCTCTTTTAAATAGTAATATTGGCAATGAAGAATATGAAACTCAAAAACAAATTATGCTAAGTGCTTTTAATATTTTCAAAGAAAGTAATGATATATTAAACTCTTTAATGGATGATAAAGATGGAAATATTAATATTTCTTTAAAATTAGGAAATAAAGAAACGATTGGTAAATTAGAAGAGCTTGAATTTAAAGCAAATCAATTACATAATAATTTTATGCTTACTCATGCATATTTTTCTAATAAATGGATATCCGAATTTTTTTAATAAATTTTCAATTTCAAACAATTGGTTTCTTTGAGTAAAATTTATTTAATTTATTTTATTATACTATTAGTCAGTAACACATTTATATAATGAGTAAAAATAGTTAAAAGAGTTCTGGATAGTATAGATATCACATAAAAAGTATGATGATGTGTTTGTTAGTTTTTTAAAAAAATCCATATCCTATTTTTTGTTCTTTAGTAAATTTTATATTGTTTATATAGTATAATATACTATTAGTGGGATTTTGAATTTTTTGTAATTTTTACAATAATTTCATGCTAATTATGATGTAATATTTACTTTATAATAGCATAGAATTACCCAACACCATTAAAATAGAATTAGGGTAAAGTTAAGTCCTGAAATTTAAAATAAATAAAAAATAAGATTCCTGGGATAAATAGCTATGCCGGGAGCGGGATTCGAACCCGCGGCCTCACGGTATCCCAGGAATTAGTCAGAGCACTGCTTAAAACCCTATGAGCCGTGCGCTC
>JAISIT010000110.1 GCA_031261915.1 Candidatus Methanoflexus mossambicus | reverse complement strand
ATAATAATATTAAAAATAATAATATTAAAAATAATAATATTAAAAATAATAATATTAAAAATAATAATATTAAAAATAATAATATTAAAAATAATAATATTAAAAATAATTATCTTATCTCTTTTTATTCATACATTCATTAGATATTAAAGTTCCTTTAACTTCATTACCATTTAAAACATTAAAAATATTTCCTTCAACATTAGCATTAATGATAAAAGAATCAATACCTTTCTTTGCCAAATCTAATAGCTCTTTTATCTTTCCAACCATTCCACCAGTAACATCCACATTAGTTGTGGAATCTAATTGTTCCAAATCAGATAATGATGAAAGACAATTGATTAATTTAGCATCAACATTAGTTTTAGGATTTTTATTAAAAACTCCATCAACATCAGTAGATAAAACTATTTTATTGGAATTATTGTTAGCTTTAGTATTGGTATTAGTATTAGTATTGGTATTATTGGTATTATTATCGGTATTATTATTAGTTACATCATTTTCATTGTTAAAAATTAAATTATCAGCCAAATAAGTAATTATTTGATCTCCAGAAATTACAGCTATTTTTAATGATTTATCTAAAACAACATCACCATATAAAATAGGAATAAAACCATTATTTAAAAAATTTTTAATAATATCAATATTACAATAATTTATTCTACCATTATCAGTAGTCAAAATAGCAGATGTTTGAATAGAAACTACTGGAATATTATTTTTAAGTAAAACATTGCATACGGAATTATTTAATTCTTTTACAGCACTTTGAGTCTTTGAAAATCCTATTCTCTTATTTGGATACTCCTCATCAGAAAATGACTCACCAATTTTATATTCCTTAGCTGGAGGATGACCAAAAGACCCAGCACCATGAACAATAACCATTTTGGGCACTAAATTATTGTTAGTATTGTTAGTATTATCACAATCATTATTAAAATTATTAAAATTATTAGAATTATTAGAATTACGATTATTAATATTATTAATATTATTAATATTATTACTATTATTACTATTATCATCACTATTATTATTAGCAGTATAATATTTATCAGAATTTTGACCAATAAATTGACTAATTTCAATAGCTATTCTATTCAAATTATTAAAATCAACAAGAGGAATTTTAGAATTTTTATCTGTTAAAATACTTCCCCCTAACTTTAAAATAATCATAAAAACACCAAACAAACCAAAATTAACTAAAAAATAATAGCTATTTACGAACTTTAGCCAAAGCACCTTTGTGAGTAATACTTGCCAATATTCCCTTATCTTCAACATTTAAAGATTTAACTACATTTAAAGCATTATTTGGAGCTAAAGCAATGATACTTCCTCCACCACCAGCACCAGTGATTTTTGCACCAATAGCTCCATTTTTTCTAGCAGTATAAATCATTCTAGATAATTCAAAAGTATTAACACCTATTGCATCTAAAAATCCTTGATTTAAATTCATTAAATCGGCTAATTTATTGTAATCTTTATTTAATAATGCATCTTTTGCTTCATCAGTGATTTGTCCCATAGTTTCTATAATTGAAGAAACAATCCGAGGATTTCTATCTTTTAATGCATTAACACTCTTGACCATTGCACCAGTATTTCCTTTTTTCTCTGTAAAACCGATAACAAAATCAGAATCAATGTCCAATTTAAATTCTGAAATTTCTTTATTTCTTGAAAGATAAATTAAACCTCCATAGGTGCTAACTGCAGTATCTAATGGGCTTGCCATTCCTTGAACACTTTTTTCTATTTTATGAGCTTCTTTTGCAAGAACCTTTTTATTAAAAGGAAATCCATGATAATTAAAAAGTGCAGCTAATGTAGCAACAGTTACTGCCGCAGAAGAACCTAAACCAGAACCAATAGGAATATTTAAAGATAATTTTATATCCAAAGGATCACGGTAATAATTATCATGCCATTTATTTAAAATTTCAAGAACATAACGAATAATTCCAGGACGTCCTTTAATCAGTTTATAATTCTTATTTGGAATATCAAGTTCTGCCTCAAAACCTAAATCATTAGACCAAAAAGTAGAAACTCCTTTTGAACTTTTTTTAATTCTAATAACTGCTCGTTTATCAACAGCCACAGCTATTGCTGGTTGATTATAAACAACAGCATGTTCACCAAAAAGAATTGTTTTACCTGGTGCAGAAGCAACTGATTCCATAAAATCTCCTAAATTCCAATATAATCTATCAAAGAAAATTTTTGTTTAATACTTAAAATTATATTTATTAATTTAATAACTTTATATTTACTTAAAACTTTATGATTATTAATTAAAATTATGTTTATTATTATCATTATCATTACTATTAATATTACTATCACAATTAACATTACTATTAATACTATTATTAATATTAACATTAATATTATTAATACGAATACGAATATTAATAAAAAGTTCCTGACATATAAGCTACAACAGAACTATGGTCTCCAGAAACATCCCCACTTGTTCCATATTTTAATAATTCAAAAGTTTTAGACCCTAAAAATTTTGAAACATTTAAAGTTACAGCTATTGATCCATAACCACAAATTGAAAGATTATATTTTTCAACTAAACTAAATATATTATCAGTATCAAAGTTTGAAATTGCATCTAAAATTAATTTATCATTACTATATGCATCAAAACTAGACTGATAATGAGTAAAATCAGAACTTCCAATAACTACAACATTTCTATTAGTTAATTTAATAGTCTCAACAATTGCAACAGATAAAATATCAATTAATTCTTTATTTTGGTAATTAATGACAATTGGAACAATTTTAAAATCTTTAGAAAAATATTGTAAAAACGGAAGATGAACTTCAATACTGTGTTCTCTTAAATGAGGCAAATAATCACTATTTATAATTTCTGACATTTCAATTAAATTTTTTGCAAATTCATCATCAACTAAAACATTTCCAAGAGGAGTTTCCCATTCTCCAGTATCAAAAACAGATATTGGAGATTCAGCCACTCCAGTATGGTTTGGACAAATAATTACAAATGTTTCAGGAAATCCATTTTCAACTAATTTTCCATAAGCATAACTTGCAACAGGACCAGAATAAATATGCCCAGCATGAGGAATAATAGCTCCATTAATTTTTTTAAAATTTCCATTAATCAAACTATTATTATTCAATTTATTCTTATCATTATTTTCAGTATTATTATTATTTTCATTACTATCATTATTTTGAATATTCAAGCTATTTTTAGTAATATTTTTTAATTTAGGAATATATCCCAATCCTAAATCACTTAAAAATATATCTTCAATTGATCGTTTTAAATCACTAGCATCTTCAAAATAAAAAGATCCTGCAAAAACAGCTTTTCTCAACATTATACTCTTAAATACCGAATAACAATGAATAAGTATAAAAAAATTAATAAAAGTAAAAATAAAAATTAATAAAACACTTGATAAAGTTTAAAATTAATAAAACACTTGATAAAGTTTAAAATTTAAGTTCAAAATCAGCAGAATCAACATCCCATTCTTCTTCTTTATCAATTAGTCCTTTCTCTCTTAAAATTTCTCTAGCTAATAACCAATAAACAAGAGCAATAGCTTTTCTTCCTTTATTATTTACAGGAATAGCTATATCCACAGCATTTAAAAGATTTTCAGTATCACATAATGCAACAATAGGGATTCCATTTTGTTTAGATTCAATAATAGCTTGAGCATCAGATCTTGGATCGGTAACAACAATTACTTTAGGTTCAATGAACTTTGCATAATTTGGATTGGTTAATGTCCCTGGAATAAACCTACCTGGAATTGTTTTAGCTCCAATTTTCTCACCAAACATTTTAACAGGTGCTTGACCATATTGTCTTGTAGCAACAACTAAAATATCTTCTGGATCATATTTTGCTAAAAATTTAGCAACAGATTTGATTCTTTCATTGGTTTGGTTAATATCTAAAACATATAAGCCATCGGTTCTTACTCGATATATATATTTTTCCATATCATAAGTTTTTTGCTGTGTTCCAATATGTAAACCAGCAGCTAAGTATTTTTCTAACGGAATTAATAAATCTGGATTTTCTATCATATTTAACTTCCTTTAAGCTTTAATAAACAATTAATTAATAAAAAATAAATTTGAGTAATAAAATTATCTTAAAAATAAAATACTTTAAACTATCTTATTTTAAACCATCTTATTTTAAATAATATTATTTTAAATAATCTTATTTTGAGTAATCTTATTTTAAATAATAGTATAATTTTATTTTAAGTAATAACTATTTTAGATAATAAGTAATAAAATTAAAATCAATTGATGAAATTAATCTTCATCATCTTCTACTTCTATACATTCGTTAGGACAAACATCCATACAAACTTCACAGACACTACACTCTTCAAGGTTTTTAATGACAACTTTATCTCCATCAAGGACTAAAATTTCCATTGGACAAACATCTACACATTCGCCACATTCAGACCCATCGCATTCATTGTAATCTATATCTATCTTTACCATATTATACTCCTTAAATTTAGGAATAAAATCATTAAAATAGGAAAATTTTATAAATATTAACAAATTTAATGAATTAAAAAAAAAAAACATTAAAATTATTATTATTATTATTATTATTATTATTAGTAATATATTAGTACTATTCTTATTAGTATTATTAGTATTAAAAATCTTATTTTTAGAATTAAAAATATTAGTATTAAAATTAAAAATACTAAAATATTAATAAATCAATAATAAATTATTAAATAACTATCAAATAAATAAAATAAAATAAAATAAAAGCAATAACTAATTAAATTTAGCCATAGAGTTATTTGGTAATTCTTCTTCTATTCTGATTAATTCATTAAGCTTAGCTATTCTTTCTCCACCAACAGCACCAGTTTTAATCAATGGAGCTGAAAATGCAACAGCTAAATGAGCAATAGTTTCATCAGTGGTTTCACCAGAACGATGAGAAACAACAGGAACAATATTATTCTCTTTAGCTAATTTAACAGTAGCATAAGTATCAGATAATGAACCTATTTGATTTGGCTTAATAATAATTCCATTTGCAGCATTTTGCTCAATTCCTTTGGCTAAAATATTCTTATTTGTAACAAACAAATCATCACCACAAACAATACATTTATCTCCAACAGATGCAGTAAGCTCAGAGAATCCATCAAAATCTGCTTCATCAAATGGATCTTCAACATAGAACATTCCATAAGTTTCTATAATCTCTTTAACATATTCAATCTGGTCTCCAGTATCTCTTGAAATATTATCTTGAGAATAAACATATTTTTCTTCGGATTTATCCCATAACTCTGATGCAGCCATATCTAAACATGGTTTTATTGTAATTCCTAATTCATCACCAACTTCTTGACATGCTTGAGATTGAATCTCTAAAGCATCATGATTAGTAATATTCGGAACCCAACCACCTTCATCACCTTTTCCTCCAGTAAAATTCTTATCTTTCTCTTGAATAAGTTCTTTTAATCTTTTATGAACTGCAGTATTAGCAAAAACAGCATCAGTTATATTTTCTGCTGTAATTGGAACAACTAAAAATTCTTGAATATCTGGAGCATGAATTCCTGCATGTGCTCCACCGTTTAAAAGGTTTCCTAGTGGATAAGGAATTTCATTTTTAAAATTTCCACCTAAATATTTATACAATGGAAGATTAAATGATGAAGCAGCTGCTTTAGCTACAGCCATTGAAACTGCAACAGCAGTATTTCCACCGATGTTTGTATAATTATCAGTTCCATCAATTTCTTTTAAAACTAAATCTATTTCAGATAAATCATCACTATCCATTCCAATAAGCTCTGATGAGATTAAATCTTCAACATCAGTAATTAAATCATCAAAACTTCCTTGAGGAAAAGCAACAACTTCATTAGAACCTGTACTTGCTCCACTTGGAGCTGCAGCTCTCCCAAATCCTTTCCATGTGAGAATATCAACTTCAACAGTTGGGTTTCCCCTACTATCTAAAATTTTTCTTACACGGACATCTTCAATAAAACTATCCACAAAAACACCTTATAAAAATGAAATTTTGATATTTAATCCCTATTTTGATTAATAAAACATTGTTAAAACTGTGATAACTATATACTACTACTCATAATATAATTACAATAATACAAATATTCACAAAATACCACAATATTCATAATACCACAATATTCACAAAATACCATAATACATAATATAATAACGATAAATCATGTGAATAATGTATCATAAATACACAGTTATAGTTATAACTAATATAAACTATACAAGTATTAACAAAAATCCTACAATTTAAACTATCTAAACATCATATTTCAGGATCTAATGAATTAAAAGTAAGTAGTTTGATTATAGATTGCCTTAAATATAAAAAATAGTTTATAAAAAAATTGAAAAAATATCAAATAAAACTATGAATAAAATTAATTATATATATCATTATATATTTTAAAGTTTATCATATATAAATATATATGAATTATAATTATTAATTTTTAAAATAAAATAAAAATCTATAAAATAAAAATCTATAAAATAAAAATCTGAAACAAAAATTAAAACAACTTATTGATCATCGGAGTGTTTTTTAATATTTAATGGTAAAACTCTCTTTTCTAATTCTAAAGTAGCTATATCTATAGGATCAATATAGTCTCCAACTGAAACAAGGGGTTTTGCACCCATAGAAATCTGAAGTGCACGAGCACCTAAAATTCTTGCTTTTTCAAATCTTGTTAATTTAGCCATAAAATCACTTCATTTGATTTAAATATGTAAACACTAGAAATTCATTAATTCATTATTACCATGTGTTAACATGAGTAATGAACATTCTTCTACAGCAATACCTTTTAATTCCTAAATCATCTAAAATATCTTTAGAAACTTCACCATTACCTAATCTTATTTGATATTCATCAAAATATGCAGATACTGGTTTACCACAACTTAAACATCTAACAGGTATCATATTAAAACTTCTTTTTAATAAAAAATAATATTTAATAAAATAAATTGTATGTAATACAAAGTATATTTAATAGATTATTGATTCATAATGTAAATTTATAATATTAAAAATATAGAAAATCAAAGAATTTCTAACTTAACTTCAAGTAAGTATCAAAAAATTAAAATAAATAATAATATTAAAATAAATAATAATATTAAAATAAATAATAATATTAAAATAAATAATAATATTAAAATAAATAATAATA
>JAISIT010000312.1 GCA_031261915.1 Candidatus Methanoflexus mossambicus | reverse complement strand
AGAACATGTGAAATATCTTTTAAATCATTTTAATATTAATTTTAATGGTTATGCATATAGTAGAATATGGAAATTTAAAAAGAAAATTGAAAAATTTAAAAAGAAAAATGAAACATTATTTTCTGATTATGAAGATGTTTATAATTCTCCTTCAACATATAAAGAACAAATAAAAGATTTAAATGGTAATATCTATTTAGATGGATATTGGGGGAATGAAAACTATTTTGTTCATAATGAAAAAATTATTAAAGATGATTTACAGGTTAAAAACTTACCTGATCAAAAAAATAAAGAAATTTTAAAAAAAATATCGTCTGTTAATTCTGTAGCAGTATCAGTGCGAAGAGGAGATTATTTAAATCCTTATTTTAAAGCACAGTTTGGTTTTTGTACATTAGATTATTATAAAAAAGCTATAAAAGAAATAAGTAACAAAGTTGAAAATCCAATATTTTATATATTTTCAGACGATCCTGAATGGGTTGAAAAAAATATCAAACTAGGTCATAGAACAGTTTATATCTCACATAATTATAAAAAAAAAGAATATTGGGAAGATATTAGATTGATAAGTTCATGCAAACATTTTATCATGGGGAATAGTACTTTTAGTTGGTGGGGATCTTGGTTAAGTAAAAACAAGTCTAAAATTGTTATAGGTCCTGAACCTTGGTTAAATAGTTACACTTCTAAAGACATGATGCCAAAAACTTGGAAAAAAATAAAATGTGATAGATCTGAAATTTTTGAAAACTCTAAACACTTAGTTTATAAAATAGAAAATGTAGAATTAAAAAAAAATGAAGTCTTACAAATAAAACAAAAACCCCGCTTAATAGAGAATGAAAAGAAAAAAGATAATATTATTAAGATATTAATAAATACAGAAAAAGCTACTTTATTAAAAATATCTGATGAAAAAATTCCGCCAATACTTATTAGCTTTGAAAGAGGAATATCGACTAGATATATCTATTTAGATAGAAATATTAATATTTCTAATATTAATATTATTAGTGACACTCAAATTAAAACTATAGATTTAGAGATAAGAAATGTAAAAGATTCAATTTCAAAAAAATACACGAATCAGTGCGAAATTGAATTATGATAAGAAAATATTTAACCTTATGGAGAAAATCAGCATGCCTATGACAATATCTGAGAAAATATTAGCAAAAACTTCGAACAATGAAAAAACAGAAGCTGGAGAAATAGTCATAGCTACGATAGATGTAGCTATAACACATGACATTACAAGACCATTATCAGTTGAATAATTCAGACCCCCTGTTAAAAAAAGCATTTTAAAACTAAGAAATATTAATGAAAATTTTTATAAAAATTAAAAACATTATTATACTAGATTAATATTTGAAAAAAATTAAAATATTGGCTGAAAGTGATAAAATGATAATTAATAAAATAAAAGAAAAAATTAAGATTAAATCTTCCCGTTTCTCTGAAAATCCCTTAGAAGATTATTTTTATAACAACAACAAAAAATATATTGATAAGTGGGAACATTATTTTGATATATATCATAAACATTTCAAAAAATTCAGAAACAATGAAGTCACAGTCTTAGAATTTGGAGTATTTAAAGGTGGATCACTTCAAATGTGGAAAGATTACTTTGGGAAAAAGGCTAGAATAATTGGAGTTGATATTAATCCAGAATGTGAAAAATTAACAGAAGACCAAATTGAAGTCTATATTGGAGATCAAGAAAATCGTGACTTCTTAAAATCCCTAATGAAAAAAATTGGTCCTGTTGATGTTGTAATAGAAGATGGTGGACATCAAATGAAACAACAAATTCATACATTTGAAGAAGTTTTTCCTCATGTCAAACAAGATGGAGTATTTTTAATTGAAGACCTCCATACATCTTACTGGGAAGATTATGAAGGAGGACTTAAAAAAGAAGGAACATTTATTGAATATGCTAAAAACTTAATAGATTCTATTAATGCCCATTGGACTCCTGAAGTTGAAATTAATAGTTATACTAAAACCGTAAGTAGTATGCACATCTACCCAAGCATTATTGTTTTTGATAAAGGTTGTTTCAAAGGTTCAAAACCTGTTCAAAGCGGAATATGCGAATAAATAAAAAAATAAATAATGAAACATGGTGTCTGAAAATTATTAAAATTTAAAAGCATTTGCATAGTTATTTCACATGTTTCAAAATTTGTATTGATATAATTTTTAAAAGTACAAATTTAAATTAATCTAAATTAAAATTTAAAAGTAAATAAATTATAAAGACTTAAATAAGATAATCTAATATTAGTTAAAAATTGTACTTTTAATAACTAAGTAATACAATATTATATGAAATTAACATGTTTTCATTTTGGATTTTTCATGAAAATCAGACATCCTGTAACTTTATTATCTAAAGAAAAAGGAATATTGAAAATCCATTGTAATAACTTAGCCCCAATAGCTATTGGTTATAAAAAAGAAATATCTGTAAGATATATTTATCTTGATAAAGAAATATCCCTTGATAATCTAAAAATATAAAATATAGGAAAATCATAATTAATTATAAATGATTTAGAAATAAAAAATTTTGAATAATTGTATTAATATGCAAATATGATTAAAATTATAAATTTAATTATTAATTACATAATTATAACATAGCTTTATAAATACATATAAAAATTTATTTTGGAGAATAATTATCATGCCTATGACAATGTCTGAAAAAATACTAGCAAAAGCTTCAAACAATGCAAAAACTGAAGCTGGAGAAATAGTCATAGCTAACATCGATGTAGCTATGACAC
>JAISIT010000303.1 GCA_031261915.1 Candidatus Methanoflexus mossambicus | reverse complement strand
TTTTTACTGTCTATTGCAACTTGATAATTATAATTTAAACCAATTTTATCGTCTTTATCTTTCATCCAACGACATTCTGGATCAGTCCACACTAATTGTGTGTTCTCCATCATAATTACTCTTCAAATTATTAATAACATTCAATGCTGAGTTTTTTTCGGACGGGTTCATTAATGCAGAATGTAATATCTTAATTCCTTCTTTTTTTAAGGTGTTTTTAATTTCTGTGATGATTTTCTTATTAGTTTCATCTAATATATTGCCTAAATAATATTTTTATATTTTAAAAAGAAGATTTTCTTTATTTTCAACATTGTAGAAATTATTTATTAAATTTTCCAAATAACTCAATTCCTCTATTCTTATTAATTTGCTAATAAATGCATTAGCTTTAAAAAAAGTTCCATCTATAGATATATTTTTAAAATCTATTAAATCTAATTCAGACACCCAATTCAACAATGTAAGAAGATAATTCTTCAATTATAAATTTATTATTCTTTAAAAAACGACCAATTGCCGATCTACTCGGATGTTTATTATTTAAAATATAATTCACTGATTCATCATTATTATTAATCTAATTAACCAAATCATCCAATCTTGTTTTATTATATAAAACACCATAAACAACTAAAGATAACAATTCATCCATTTTATACTCTATTGATCTTCCAACCTTTTTCTCTTTCTTTTCTACTAAAAATTCTTTTTCACATAAAAAATTATGAACAAGCCTTTTAACAGTGAAAACAATATTATCCTCACTTAAATTCTGCCCAGGAACACTAAAAATAAAAATAGTAGTCGTTTCAATCGGTTTTATCGCACTAATCATTAACTAATCCTCTTATTTTCACCCGATTTTATAATATTAAGATGCTAAAAAAAAGAAATAAAACCAAAAAATTTAAATGATAAAAAAACCATAAAAATATGATATGTGGGTGTTTTTGGTTTAACTTCTACAATTATAACTATTAAACTCCCACATATTTAAATATTACTATTTTTAAATCATTAAAAACAAAAAACAAGCAAAAAACTAACCACAAAAAACAAAAAAACACAAAACAAAAAAAATTTAAAAAAAAATAAAATTTAAAATAATAATAATTATGAGACAAACTCAATACTAAATTTTAATATAATTTTTATTTAATATAACTTTATAGAAAAAATCTATTTAAATGATTATAATGAAAATTAAAACAAACACAGATATTTGTTTATATATTGATGAAAGTGGAGATTTAGGTTTAAACGGATCTAAATATTTTATATTATCATTAGTTATTTTAGAAAAAAAAGATGAAATAAATCTTAAAAAAATAATTAAATCTATGAGAAAAAATAAATTTAAAAAAGAACTTAAAATACATAAAGAAATTAAATCAAACAAAACATCAGAAAAATTAAAAAAATATTTATTAAACGAAATAGGAAAATTAGAATTAAAAACATATTCAATAATATTAGAAAAAAGAAAGAATAAACAATTAATAACCAATAATAAATATCATGAAATATATCTGAAATTAATATTAAAATTATTAAATCATCTAAATTTGAATAAATCATTTAATTTAAAAATTGATAGATGTATAAACAGAAATTACCAAGATATTTTTAATACAACATTAATTAAAAGTAAGGATAATATTTTAAATATCACTCACAGCAATAGTGAGAAATTTATAGGAATACAAATAGCTGATATTATATCTGGAGCTGTTTTAAAAAAAGTTAGAGATAAAGATAATTCTTATATTAAAATAATTGAAAAAAATCATGAAATAATTGAAAAATAGATGTTTTGCCTTACTGACACTTTCATTCACTTAAGAACTTGGTTACCCCATGGTAACACAGGACAGTAAGGTCTTATGAACATTTCATATTATGTTGTTTATAGTATTTAAATATTGTGATTTATGACTTTGTAAATTTTTCTGGTCTTTTTTGTTTTTTTGGCTCTGTAAAGTTTTCATGGTTTTTTTTATTACTCTATCTCCTATTATTTCATCTATTTTATCAAAGTCTGTATCGAAACTAACTATTTCTTTTATTTCTAAATCTCTCATTATTGTAATATAAAGACCATCCCAATAGCTATATCCTTTAATTGGACTATTTAAACATTCTTTTAATCCTTCTCTGTGATAATGACAATCTTCTATAATAGCTATTTCTTTAGTAATTATATAATAAGCTCCATTAATATCATTTAGAGGCAATCCTCTATTTTTTAATACTGTTATGACTTCTCCAACTACTGATTTAGATATTATTATATGAGTTTCTTTGAGTTCTTTCCATAATTCTTTTGCTCTTTTATGGAAATCATCCTTAATTAGGAGAAAGCAATTAAAAAACTTGCATCTATGAATTTAAGATCTTCATTCATGTAATTCCTTCTTTAATTTAACTGCATTTGTTTGCCCAAGATCGAATTTACCAACTAAATCATCTATTTTTAACCCTTCATATCCTTCAGGAGCAGGTATTTTTAATTTTTCATTTATTATTTGTGGAGG
>JAISIT010000134.1 GCA_031261915.1 Candidatus Methanoflexus mossambicus | reverse complement strand
TAAACCTGAATGGTTGCAGTATCTCCTTCAAGCTCAATGATCTCTCCAATAAGCTTGCTGTTACCTACCCTAACCATTTCATACATCTGGGTTCCTCTCATACCATCAGCGATAATAACAGGTCCAGCTATTTTAATAATATTTCCTTCAGTAATCATTTAATCATCTCTACCCCAATTACTCGTTTAATAAGATCTTTCATAGGATCAGAATCCCTATCAGATGAACCAGATTTATCTGGGATTTCAATAATCATTGGTAAAACATTAGAACCAATTTTTTTATTTATATATTCTCTAATATTATCTGCAATTTTTTCAGTTATAATAATAATTGATATTTCATCTGCAATTAATGCATCAAGAGCATTTTTAGCGTCATCATCGTTTTTAACTTCATATCCAATTTTGATACCACCAAGTTTAAAACCAGTTACAGTATCAACATCGCCAATAATAGCCACAGAACTCATATTAACAACTCCTGAATCTCAGAAATAGGAAATTCAGCTTCCCTTTTAGCTCTTGCAATAATTTTAAGATTTTTAATCTCTTTTTCTTTTTGAGATAAAAATCCAATAATTGGTCCAATACCAATAGGATTTTTTAAAGAAATGGATTTAGAATAGTTAAGAAGATATTCATCTAAAGCTTTCTCAAAAACACCTATAGAACCTGTTTCATTGTAATCATTTAAAGATTCATTAAGAACTGAACCATAATCAGTTCCATCTAAACCAGCTATTACACCAGAAACATCTTCTGATTCTAATAAATCTTTAAGCTTCCATTCTTTTACATCATATCCACTTTTTGTAATATATGGTTCCATATCTTCAAAACTTAAACCATCAGCTTTTGCTCTAATAATAGTCTTAATATTAGTAATATCCACTTGAGTTCCAATAAAAGAATATAAAATTGTTGTATTATCATTAGATGGAACATTTGTAGCAGTTAAAAGATTTTCTAAATAATATGTATCTAAAGCAGCATCTAAAGGCAAAACCATATTAGTTTCTTTATATTTATTTAAAGCATCTTCTAAAACACTTGCATATTCACTATTATCCAATCCAGCGACAATATCTTCAACATTATTTGAATCAACTAAACCAACTAAAGTATCATAATTTTCACCAGAAGGAATAAGTAAATTTAAAGTTTCTTCTCTTGATAAATTCGCTTCCTTAGCAGTGATTAAAGTTTTTATATTCCCAATATCAAATTTTTTTGCTAAAGCAACAAATGCTTTTTTAATATTATCTGGAGCTATTTTACTTACTAAAACATAAGTTTTAGCAAGTTCAAGGTCTAATGATTTTTCAATAGAATTAACATCTATATCATCATAATCTGGAAATCCTTTAAGGAAATTAACTATCTCAGTTAAATCATCAGCTTCAACAATTTCAGAAAAATGTTTTTCATCAAATAATCGTCCTTTTCTAGCTCGAACTCTTGCATTTGGAAGGAGATAAGGATATATATCTAAAATGGGTCTACTTACAATAACAACAACTACTGCACCTATAACCAACAAAACCATAACGACAATAGCTAAAAAAGCATCACCACTAAGACCTGCTTGGGCTAAAATAGTAGTAAGTCCATCAGCCATAATTCATCCTCCTTATTTAAATAAAATATTTGCTACTTCCAAACGTAAGGATTTTTTATACCTGGAAATTCGAGATTCAATAGTATTATTAACCTCAACATCACCATTACTGGTTTTAAGAATTGCACCACCAATAGTATTGATATCATCACCAATAGAAATTTTAGTTTCATTACCCGTGCTTGATGTAACACTTTGAGAAATTTTATCTAAAATATTTTGAGCTTTAGATTTATCCTCATTGTTAACTTGAACTATTAGATCTCCACCACCAAGTTCAATAGCAGCTTCAGTAATAATTTTTTCTAATGAATCAGTATAAGTTGAATCTCCACTTGTTGATAATCCTTTAATATTCTCAATAGCTTTATTAAAAGAATCATCAATAAGATCTTCTCTTGCATCTAGTTCTAATCTTCTTCCTTTCATTTTAGCTTCAGAAATAATCTGCTGATAACGCATATCAGATGTTTTCTTAGCATCATCTAATATTTTTTGTTTTTCTGCTTCCCTATTACTTGCACCATCATCAGAAATAATTTGTGCCTGTTGTTGAGCATCAGAAATAATTTTATCAGCTTTCATCTGAGCTTCGGAACGAATATTAGAAACTATATTTTCTTCACCAGAGCTCATAAATTGATCTCCTTAGCCTAAAATTCCACCGAAAACCATGAGTAATATAGCAATCAAGAAACCATAAATAGCTTGAGTCTCTGGCAAAGCAGAGAAAATAATACCTTGAGCAAACATACCCTTATCTTCTACAACAGCACCAACAGAAGAAGCGGCCGCAATACCTTGACCCATACCAGAACCAAGACCAGCAAAACCAATAGATGCTCCAACACCAATAGCAACAAGTCCAGCTTCAGTTGCTAAACCTTCTCCACCACCAAGTAAACCTGAAAATACAAGTAACAAAATAGCAATCAAGAAACCATAAATAGCTTGAGTCTCTGGCAAAGCAGAGAAAATAATACCTTGAGCAAACATACCCTTATCTTCAGCAACTGCACCTACACTTCCAGCAGCTGCAATTCCTTGACCTAAACCTGACCCTAAGCCAGCAAAACCAATAGCTACTCCAGCACCAATAGCTGCTAAAGCAGTCCCTAATGCAATATCTACCATAATTGTAATCTCCTATTCATATTTTAAATTTAATAAATTTGAGTTTGTATATTTAATTTTTTAGTATTTATGTCCATATAATCAATTATAAATTCATATAACATATTATAATTTTATATAATCAATATAAATTTTATATAACCCATTATAATTTTATATAACCCATTATAATTTTATATGACCTACAATATTATCATAAAATAATTATTATAATTTAAATAAGTAAAATTTAAAATCTTAAAAACGATTATTTTTTAATTTTAGTAATTACTCTTTTAGCACTAAATGCATTAAATTTATTTTCTCCTCCCATGAAAAATTGAGAGAAAAATTCAACATAATTTAAACGAAGAGCATTAATAAATGCACCTAAAACTTGGAACATAATATTAACAAGGTGTCCTCCGAGTAAAATAACTATAGCAATGATAATTCCAACAAAAGGAACCATATCATTTAGCATTCCAGCTAAAATATTTACAGTCATAGCTATTCCACCTGTTGCTAAACAAAGTGCGAGTAAACGAGCATAGGATAAGATATTTCCCATGTATGAGAAGATATCCATGAGTCCGTAAAATCCTCCACCCCAAACAAGTAAAGCAAGACTTATAGCAATTAAAATTCCACCTATAATAAATCCAATAGTTCCTAAGCTTAATACACCTAAAACTATTCCAACTAAACCTGCTTCAAAAACAAACCAAACAAGTTGAGAGCTAATAGCTTCTTTTTTATCTCCATGTCTGAAATTGTTAATTGCACCTAAAACAAAACCAATATTTGTATACACAATACCAATAATAAGAGCTATTATCAATATATTTTGTGGTTGTTTAAATGCATCAATAGCAGGAATAACCGTAGGAAGTGCCAAATCAGGACTTAAACCAATTAAAGGATAAATAAACCTTGGAATAAAGTCTCCAATAAAACCTCCAGTTAAAAGTCCCAGAATAATTGCCCATATACCACAGGCAACAAAAATAGCTCCAAAACTTTTCATTGTATCGTTGACTTTTCCCATTCCTTTATATAAGACAAGTCCAATAATACTTACAATTAATCCATAAAAAGCATCAGTTAAATTAAATCCAAAGAAAAATGGTAACATAATAGCAACAATTACAGTAGGATCTATCTCATTATACTTTAAAGGAGCATACATATCCACAATAAACTCATAAGGTTTAACATACCAGCTTTTATTATTATGTAAAACTGGAACACTATCATATTCCTCTTTTTTAACATCTTCAATTTCAATAACACAATGATTTTCACTTGCAGTTTCAATAAGACCTTTAGCCGTTTCCACATCTTTTAAAGGAACCCAAGCTTCAAGGAAGTTAGTTTTTCCAGTTTCACCAAAACTAGCAAAAATTTCATTTCTTTCTTTTTCAATTTCTAATTGTTCTTTTAAAATTGAAATATCATCATCATACTTTTCAGCTATTTCTTTAATCTTATTATTAGCTTGATTCTTTTCATCAGCTAAATTTTTTAAAGTTTTATCAGAATTAGCAATGATTTCATTAGGTTTTCCATTTAAATCATTCATTTCATATTTTTCAAATTCAAAATTTCTAAAAATATGTTGAACTTCATCTTTAAATTCATTTAAAACACTAACAATAACAATTTTAGAATCAGATTTTTCAGATTTCTTAGAATCTTCTGAAATATCTTCTTCAAAGAACAATAAACTATCAGTAACATTATTTAGTTGATTTTTCAAATCTGAAAGTGAATCAACATTGATCTTTCCAACAAAATGACTAGTGAATTTAGAATCTTTTAAAAGAGATAAATCTATGTCCAAATTTTTTAATTTTGAAGCAATAGTTTTATTTACATTTACTTTACTAATCTCACTATCAATTGTGGCAATTTTATCTTCCACAGCTTTTACTTTTGATTCAACATCATTTACAAAACTTTCGCTCTTAGAAATTAAATCTTCAGTATTTAACTCTTCAATTTCATTTTTCTTAGGAATTTCAGGTTTAATAAAAGACATTATCATATCTTTCATTCCAACATCACCAGATAATGCATTACCAAAGGTTTCAGATAAACCAGTGGTTTTCATTAAAAGTGATGAAACTTTACCTGTGAAATTTGTCATTTTAGACGGTGTAAGAACATTTGCCATGTCAGGATCTTGTTGAATACGTTCAGAAATGTCTTCAATCTGCACAAGCCCCTCTTCATGTAAGGAAGTTACAATAGGACTTGAATACTGATTTAAAGTAACCACTTTAAGTTTACGCATTCTTTCTGACTGAAACATTATTTCACTCTACAAAATATTTTTAACGATAATAGATGCTGCTTCGTCTACATTAGCATTAGCTTGAGATTTGATGTTATTTACATCTTTTTCAGCATTAGCCATTATAGATTTAGCTTCTATCTTTGCTTTCTCTTCAGCATTAAAAATAATACTCTTAGCTTCTTCATTAGCTGAGTTCTTAAGTTCATCCATTAGATTAATGGAATTAGTTTTAGATTCTTCAATTATCTCAACAGACTTAATTTTTGAATCTTCTATAAGCTTCTCAGCATCATCTTCAGCATTCTTTATGTTTATAATAGCTTCTGATATCGCTGTCATGATTAATCACCATGGTATTAAAAAAATTTATTTTACATTGTATATATAGATTACTATTTAATTTTCATAATCTTAAATATTACTCATTTTAATTTAAAAATGATTATTAAAATAATATTAATTAATCATATAAAAAAAATAAGTAATACTATTATTAATACTATTCAATTTATAATTATTAATATTAAAAAATAAAAAATAATAAAAAGCAAATAAGATTTTAAAAAACTAAAAAAAAAGTTGAAAAACTATTAAAACAAATTTTAAAATAAAAGAAATAAAAATTATTTAAATAAATAAAAAAATAAATGAATAAAAATAGAAATTACAAAAATAGATTAAAAAATCATATATGTTTCAAAAGTTCTAATTTTCCATTAGAATATGTTAAATATTTATTTTTTAACATATCTTCAATAATTTCATTGTATCTTCCCTTTATTCTATCTCTAGTTGCTCTAAAACCTAATAGTCTAGATGCTTGACTAATTATTTCATCTTTGTCAAGCCCATATTGAGTTTTTATAATATAAATAATAGTTTTTTCAATTTCTTCATTAGAAATTCTATCAATTTTTGGATCATCTCTTTTTCTAATTATTATTTCATTATTTGCATAATAAAAATCTTCTTTTTGATTAAAATTATTAGAGTTAAGAGCAGATAAAATAGATTCCCTTAATTTTTGAGTTAATCTTGGACGATTTAATATCCTCCTAACTCTATCTTGTATTTCGTTTATATGAATTGGAGCCTCTTTCTTAACAATTTCTTTAACTAAACGATTAAAACTATTTTTGTTAGAAATATAAATAAATGATAAGTTATAAAATTCATAATCTATAATATCATCATTACTTGAATTCACATGAGACTTCTCAACTATAAGTTCTTTGATTCTATTATCACTATGATGAGTATTTATTCTATCCTCATTATTAAGAGTTATATTTTCAAAATCCCCTAAATTATTATTTGATTTTTGTTTTATAGCTTCTTCAATTGCTTTAATTAAATTATTTTTAGCATTTTTTCTATTATGGAACCAATCTGTTGACCATATCCTATATATCTTCCATCCTAATCCTTCCAATATCTCTTGTCTAAGTCTATCTCTGTCCCTTGCAACTTTTGAACTATGATAAGTAGCACCATCACATTCAATTCCCAAAATATAATCATCTCTATTATTTTTATCAATAATAGCCAAATCAATACGATAACCTGCAGATCCAACTTGTTTTTCTACTTCATATCCTTTATCAGTTAAAAAATCATAAACTGATTTTTCAAAAGGAGAATCAAAATCCCTTTCAGTAGTTTCTGCAATTGGAAATTCTCCACTCTCAGCATAATATAAAAAAGTTTTTAATACTCTTAGACCATTTGAAGTATTAGGGGGTAAATTTAAATCAGAGGATCTAAAATTACTGAAAACAACACACTTTTCTCTTGCACGAGTAATGAGAACATTTAAACGTCTTTCTCCACCCTCATTATTTATAGGTCCAAAATTTAATAATAATCGTTTATTGCTGTCAAAACCATAACCAACACTAATTAAAATAATATCTCTTTCATCACCTTGAATATTTTCAATGTTTTTTATAAAAAATCCATTTTCTCCAGATTCTTTGAAAAATTCTTGTAATTCTGGTTTATTTTTAAGTCTTAATTCTAATTCATCATATAAAGCTGTTTTTTGTCGAACACTGAATGTTCCAATTCCTAAACTCTTATTAGGATTATTTTGAAGTTGTTTGATTGCATAATCAATTACATGTTTAGCTTCTATGCGATTTGTTGCACTTCCACCCCTATCATAAATTCCATCAGCACAATGAATAAATTTAAGCCCTAATTCTTTAGTTTTTCGTTTAGATGACGGGAAAACAAATAATGAATTATCATAAAACTCTGCATTTGAAACTGCTATTAATGATTCATGCTTACTACGATAATGCCATTTAAGCATTTTATTTTGAAAAGCATTATGGCAATGGTGTAAAACACTTTCAACATCGACGACATTATAATTGTCATAATTCTCATCATTAAAATCGTCATCATCATTAAAATTATTATCTGCAAAAAAATTTGTTGGAGGAAGTTGTTTTGTATCTCCCATAATTACATAATTTTTACCTCTTAACATAGCCCCAATACCATCTTCAAGTTTTAATTGGCTTGCTTCATCAAAAATAACATAATCAAAATATGATTCATAAATTTCAGGATTTAAAAATTTAGCAACAGACAAAGGACTCATCATGAAACAAGGTTTTATTTCTTTAATCACATTAGAACATCGTTTTAACAATGATCGAATCGGCAACATACCTCTTCTTCTTGCAAATTCATGTAAGAGAATTCCTTGCTCAGAATATATGCTTGTGGCTCCTGAAATATTAGGTCTAGATTCTTGTAAAACTTCTTTAACCCTATATCTATTTAATTCAATGAAATCTCTATCCATATTTCTAAATCTATCTAAAATTTCATAATACCTTTCTGAATTAAAACTATCTAAAATGTTATTTTTTTCCAAAATTTTATTTAAAGAACTTTTTGCAAAATTATATAAAAATGTAGGAATTATTAATTCACCCTTCAATTTATCATTTTTAATTAAAGAAATAAGCCGTTTTATATTGATGTCACTATATTTAATCTCACAATCATGAATATTTCTTTTATAAATTCTCCAATTTTGTAAGTTATCTTTATTCTCATTCAATAATTTGAAAAAGTTTTTTAAAGTTTTAAAATCAGAAGATTTAACAAAATTTAATCCATGTTCACTATCAAAACATAATAACTTATCTAATTCATTATAATCGTGAATTATTTTATCATGAATATTTTTTAAATCTTTCAGCAAAACATCTATTTTATCGTAGTCTATTCCCTCATTTAAAATATCAATAGTATCATTAGAAAAGAAATTAGAATTAAACAAATCATTAAACGGTTTTAAAATTGTTTCATAATATTTATTTAATTCATCAGGATTTGAATCACAACCATCCCAAAAAGAACCAAAATAATATTCTCCAACATTATTACTTGATTTTATCGTTTTAAGAACATTTTGAGTTGTAATTAATTCCTCCAAAGAATCATTTAAAATATTCCAATTACTAACAGAATAATTAACTGAATTTGAAATCCTTTCAAAAATCGTTTCTACATTCTCACACCAAATAAACAAACTTTCTGAACTTTCTATAATCTCATT
>JAISIT010000204.1 GCA_031261915.1 Candidatus Methanoflexus mossambicus | reverse complement strand
TTTATTTTATTTTTAATTTTAATGGTAATGTTGATTTTATTTTTAATTTTAATGGTATTGTTGATTTTATTTTTAATATTAATGGTAATGTTGATTTTATTTTTAATATTAATGGTAATGTTGATTTTATTTTTAATATTGATGCTAATAATAATAATAATAATAATAATAATAATAATAATAAAATAATTTTTGACAAATTTGGTGATAAAATGCAATGTAGAATATGTGGACACGAATTTGATAAAGATTCAAGTGGTAGAGGATGTAATAATTGTGGAAAACATAATTGTAATTCTATTCATTGTCCAGTATGTGGATATGCTAATTCTCCAGATTTAGATCAAGAATTTGGATTTATTAAAAAATTAAAAGATAAAATAGCTAAAAATATTAAATAACTAAAAATAATAGCTAAAAATATTAAATAACTAAATTTTTTTTAATAAATTAGGTGTTTTAATGGTTGAAATAGTTCCAGTAATGGATTTAATCAATACAATAGCTGTTAGTGGAAAATCAGGAGAAAGAAAGACATATAAACCTTTAAATTCTATTTATTCTCATGATTCGAATCCTGTTTCTATTGCTCATGCTTTAAAAATTAATAATTTTAATGAAATTTATATTGCTGATTTAGATTTAATAGAAAGAAAAGGAAATAACTTACAACAGGTAAAACTAATAAATTCAATTATTCCAGTAATGTTAGATTGTGGAATAAGAAATTTTGATGAATTTAAGTTTTTTTTAGACTTTGCATATAAATTAATAATTGCAACAGAAACATTAGACTCAATAGATGAGCTTCACAAGATTTTTAATAAATTCCCAAAAGAAAGAATAGTTGTTAGTGTGGATATTAAAGATAATGAACTTTACTCAAAATCAGAGAATTTTAATTTAAGTTTAGATGAGTTTATTAATGAATTAGAAAGTTTAAATCCAAATGAGATAATATTGTTAGATATTTCTAAAGTTGGAACTTTTTCTGGAGTTAATCAGAAATTAATTTCTAAATTTTCAACTTTAAATGAAAAAATAGTATTAGGTGGAGGAATAACTAAAGAAGATTTAGAACTAATGGATGATTTGGGAGTAAAAAAAGTTTTAATAGGTTCAGCTATTCATAATGGAGAAATAAAATAAATAAAATAAAGTAAATAAATAAAATAAACTGATAATCTCTTATTTCATTTTTTTTCTTAGTTTCCTAGTTTTAATAGCTATTGTTTATCTAATTAAAAATGGTAATATTATATAAGGAACAAAACAACCTATTAAGAATAATACAATACCGATTATAGTTAATTTTTTTTCATCTTGCATAATTCCATTTCCAAGAAATAAAATACCGATTAATCCAAGAATTACTGGAATTATATGTGAGAAGAATAATGTTCCACTTGTAGCCATTGTATCACTGTTTTTTAATTTAAAATTAGATTATATTTTAAAAATTTTAGATTTAAGTTATATTACTACTTTTTTATTAGTTATAATTAATATAATTAGTAATAATTAAATATAATTAAATATAATCAATATAATTATTATCGCATAATTGATAAATTTTGTTATTTGTATAAGTAGTTTAGTTATTTTGTTATTTATATATTATTTATAAATATTTGTAATTTAAAGTATTTATATTTTTATTTTCAAAACAAGTTAACAAATTATCAAGTTTGTTTTAAAATCGAAATTTTTAATAGCTATTATAAACAAATATAAAAATGTTAAATTTTTTCTATGTTATTTTTAATTGTATTGTATATTAAGTATTAATATATGTTTATTTTATATTAATTTTTTTATTTAATTTTTTTATTTAATTTTTTTATTTAATTCTTCTATTCTTACTCTTAATTTTTTTATACTTTTTCAAATGAGGTTTATCTATGCATGAAATGGCTATGGCAGACAGTATTTTAAAATCCGTTATTGAAAATGCGAAAAACAATGATGCAATAAAAGTTTTAGATGTGGTTGTTGAGTTTGGACAGCTTGCTCTTTTAAATCCTGAGCAAGTAAAGTTTATGTTAGATGTTTTAAGTGAAGATACAATAGCTGAAGGTGCTAATTTCGTTATAGAATCAATTCCTATTGAAATAAAATGTGGAGAATGTGATTATCTTGGAACTGTCGATGGTGAAAACTTAGATCATTATGCTCCAATAATTCAATGTCCTAAATGTGATACAAGACATATTGAAGTTTTAAATGGTAAAGATGTCATTGTTAAAAAGATAACTATAGACAAAGATCCAGTTAACGATAAAAACATTGAAAATGATAAAATAGATTGTTATAAAGATAAAATAAAAAAAGATGATGATTAATATTAAATTTAATATTTATTTGATATTTAATTTGTTTAATACTTTACTTTAATACTTTACTTTAATACTTTAATTTAATATTTTAATTTAATAATTTACTATTCAATTTAACTAATTTAAATTTTGGAGGTATAATAATGCATAAAGTGGCAGATATAGATGTTGCACATAATATTATGAAAGCAAATAAAAAAATAGCTGATAGAATTCAAAAAAATCTTGATGAAAATAATGTTTTTGGAGTTGATTTTGTTGGAGCTATTGGGTCTGGCAAAACATATTTAATTGAAAAACTTATAGAAAACATGGATGGAAAAATAGCTGTTGTTGCAGGTGATGTAATAAGTAAATTTGATGCTGGAAGAATTGAAAAACATAATGTTCCAGTTATTGGTTTGAACACTGGAAAAGAATGTCACTTGGATGCCCATTTGATTGAACATGGCTTAGATGATCTTCCATTAAATGAAATGGATTATCTTTTCATTGAAAATGTTGGAAATTTAATTTGTCCAGTAGATTTTGATTTAGGGACACATATAAGGATTGTTGTTGTTAGTGTTTCTGAAGGAGATGATACTGTTGAAAAACATCCTTTAATCTTTAAGGATAGTGATTTAGCTATTATAAATAAGATTGATATTGCTGATGCAGTTGGTGCAGATAGTGATAAAATGGTTAGTGATGCTAAATTATTAAATCCAGATATTAAAATTATTAAAACTAGTTTAAAAAATAATCAAGGTTTAGATGATGTTATTTTAGCTATTGAAGAATTTAAAAATAAATTGTAATATTGATTTTTCTTAATAAATAATTAAAACAATATTTACAATAAATAAGTAATAATAGTTACAATAAATAAGTAAAATAATAATTATAATGAATAATTAAAACAATATTTGCAATGAATAAATAAAATAATAGTCATAATAATAATTAAAACAATATTTAATACTCATTTGGTGTTTAAATGAAAATTTGGATAGATATAACTAATGCTCCTCATGTAAGGTTTTTTAAAGATATTATTGAATATTTTAATCGCGAAGGTGAGGATTTATTAGTTACTGCTCGTAAATTTGGAGATATTCATAGATTAATGGATATGTATAATATTGATTTTGAATCCATAGGTGGGCATGGTGTCACACTTGAAGATAAACTTAAAAGTTCCACACAACGATTAGATGCTCTTGCAGATAGAATATCTAAAGAAAAATTTGATATTGCTTTAAGTAAACATTCAATTGAACTTCCTCGTGTGGCTTTTGGTTTAGGAATTCCAAGTTTATATGTTTTAGATAATGAACATGCTCAAGCTGCAAATAAACTTACATTGCCTCTTGTTGATCGTTTAATTGCTCCAGAAATTATTGATGTTTGGAAATTAATTAGTTATGGCTTTAATCCAAATAATTTAATTAGATACGATGGAACATCAGAAATTATGCATTTTAAAAGTTTTGAATATAATGAAAATATTTTTGATGATTTAAATTTAGATTTAAAGTTTTCAAAAACTATTTTAATGCGTCCTGAACCTTCTTTAGCATCATATTTAGATGCAGATTGTAGACGTTCTGTTTTATCTCCTGTTGTTGAAAAATTAAAGGATTATGCTAATATTCTTATTTTGCCTCGTTTTAAAGAACAAGCTGAAATTTTTGAAGGTATCGATAATCTGACTATATTGGAACCTCCTGTTGATACTTCAAGCATTATTAAAAAGTGTGATCTTGTTATTGGTGCTGGAGGAACTATGAATAGGGAAGCAGCTATTTTACAAACTCCCGTTATTTCTTGTTATCCTGGTGTTCCTTTATCTGCAGATATTTATTATATTAATAAAGGTTTAATGTTTAGAATAAATGATACTGATGAGATAATTAATAATGCATTAAAACTTCTTGTAGCTGAAAAAAAAGATAAAGATATTTTCCATGATGATTTATTTCAATTAATTATCAATAATGTTTATGATTTATATGATAATTCAAAATAAGTTTAATTTAACTATAAATAGTATCATTAGATTATCAAAATCTTTTAAATTTGCTACAAATAATTTATATTGCATTTAAAAGAATATAATTCAACAAAATTCTATATGATTCTTAAAAAACAGGAAATAGGTGTTTTATCAATTTATAAATCAATATATTCTGTTTTTATTATAGTTTAAATCGATGAGTTTAAAAATAAATTTAATAAAGTTATTATTTTTAATTTAAATTGTAAAAACTGCATTTTCACACATTTCTGCAATTAATAAGTCGTTGTCTTTATCAA
>JAISIT010000073.1 GCA_031261915.1 Candidatus Methanoflexus mossambicus | reverse complement strand
ATTTTTTAATAATTTTTTTTACATTTTTTTTTAGTTTATTTTAGTTTATTTTAGTTTATTTTAGTTTATTTTAGTTTATTTTAGTTTATTTTTTAAAGTATTCTGGTGAAATATTGAATAAGGATTTAAAAATAGCTATTGTTGTTCATGGACCTAAAATAATAGATTCTGGATTTGCAATTAAAATTATTGATCTTTTAAAAGAATTTGGAAATGTTCAAGCACGATTAGGTGGAACTATGGGAAGAACGGCGGTTATTGATAGCAAACTCGAAAATACAATTGATATTTCATCTAAATTGCTTCCGAGCGAGTCTGTTAATTATTTTAAAAGTCCTGAAAAAGAAATAGATGTTATTTTTTTATTAAATTATGGAAAATCATCAACAACTGGGCATACTTTTGGTTTTAAAGTATTTAATAATTCTTATCTTAAAAATGAATATATTTCAATTAGTAATTTTTATAATTATTGGTATAACTCTAATGATTCAGTTGATAATAATGAATTGAATTATAATTTAGTTGATGCTAATGAATTTAATCGGGATTCAAATAATAAAGATACAATTAAAAATTTAAAAAATTTAAATAATTTTCCAGCATTTGTTCAGATTGAAAGACCTGGAGAAGAGGATGGAACAATTATTATTTGGAACAATAATAATGCTAATGAAAATATTGGTTATTTAAATAGTATTGTAGATAAATTACTTAAAAACATGAGTTTAAAACTTGTTGAACCTAAGGATATTATTAAAACACATTTTGCAAATGATTTAACTAATACTTCTAATAATTTTAATAATGAAGATATTAAAATTCGTAAAATTCATGGTGTAAGTCCTGATGAGAATATTTTAGTGAATAACATTGTAATTGGAAAATCTAATTCTGCAAATGTTAGTATTGTTTCTAAAAATGGTTTTATTGTGGATATTGAAGGAGGAAATATTAAACAACATGGTGTTGATAAATTAGGGAAAATTGATATTGAAAAAGCTATTGTGAAAACAGGACTCCTTAGAAAATCTAAAGTTAATCCTAGAATAATCAAAAAATCAGATAAAAATAATATTAATCTTTTTAATAGTGATAATAATAATAATAATAATAATAATAATAATAATAATAATAATAATAATAATAATAATAATAATAATGAAAATAATAATGATGAGGATAATACTAATAATACTAATAATAATAAATTTAAAATAGCTATTATTGATCATGCAGCTTATGATATTTATTCTTTAAATTATTGTGATTTAGTTTTAACAATTGGGGATGATACTACTTTAATAGCTTCTGATATTTTGTATAGGTTTAATATTCCTGTAATTGGAATCACAGATGGGGATTTAGATAAAATTGTGGAAAGTGGATTTAAAACTAAAGGTTCTGTTGTTATTCAAGTTGAAAGTGGTTTTGATGATGTTATTGGAAATTTAATTCATGAAAATATTTTTAATTTTAAAAATGAAATTGAAATGGATATTAATATTAATAATTTAAATAAAAATACTAATGTAAATAGTAAAAATACTAATGTAAATAGTAAAAATATTGAAAATAACGAATTTTTAGAAAATAATCAGATTATAAATATTTTTTTAAATATTTTTTTAAATAAAATTTTAAATATCATTGAAGAAAATAATTTAAAATATAAAATTGATAAATTTTAGTATTATTTGACTTTTAATAATTTTATTAATTAACATAATTAAAGTTAAAGGTGGATTTTAATGAATTTTAAAGAATTAATAAATGATATTCAAGAATTTCCAGGAGTATCAAGAAAAAAAGCTATTTTGGATGTTACCAATTCATTAAAGGATGTTTATAATCTTACAGGAAATGTTATTGTTCCTTTTGGTGATGATTCTTCAGTTATTGATGTTGGGGATGAAAATCAGATATTAATAGCTGCTGATGGAATATGGGGTCTTTTAATTGATGCAGACCCTTATTGGGCTGGATATTGTTCAATTTTAGTCAATGTCAATGATATTGCGGCCATGGGGGGAAAACCAATAGCTATGGTTAATATTCTTTCAATGAAAGATGATAAAATTGGAAATGATTTGCTTAAAGGGATAATTGATGGTTGTAAGAAGTTTAATGTCCCTATGGTTGGTGGACATCTTCATCCAGATGCAGATTACAATTCTTTAGATGTTTCTATTGTTGGAATAGCTAAGAAAAATCATATACTCACAAGTTCTGGAGCAAACATTGGAGATAAAATTTTAGTAGCTATTGATTTAGATGGAAGACAACACCCTAAATTTAAGTTGAATTGGGATACAACATATCATAAAGATGCTAAACTTGTTCAAGATCAAATTGAAGTCATGAGAGAAATAGCTGAACTTGATTTAGTTACTGCTTGTAAAGATATTAGTAATCCTGGAGTATTAGGAACTTTAGAAATGTTACTTGAAGCATCAGCTATTGGAGGAAAAGTTTCACTTGAAAATATGCCAAAACACCCAGATGTCAATTGGAATGATTGGTTAAAATTATATCCTGGTGCAGGTTTTGTTTTAACTGCCAAAGAAGAGAATACGGATAAAATTATTGAGCTTCTTGAAAAATATAGTATAAATACCAGTGTAGTTGGAGAAATTATTGAAGATAAGAAGCTATTTGTTAGTTATAATGGAGAAGAAGAAATTTTATTTGACCAAAATATAAATCCAGTGATTGGAACTTTTGATTAATTTACTAATTGCTTATTTTCTTAAATTTTTTAATTTTAATTTATATTTTTCTTTTAATTATGTTATTATTAATTTTAATTATATTGTTAATTTTTATTTATAAATTGTTATATATTAGTAAATACAAAAAGTTAAATTAAGTTTTAAAAGTTTTAAAAAATAAACTATTCTTATTTAATATCTTTATTTTATATTATTTCTTATATTGGTTTTATTGGTTTTATTGGTTTTATTATAATATTTATTTATTTTTATCTGATATTCATATTGTTTTATAAAATTTAAAGGTAAATTATGTTTATTTATATTAATGGAGATAAATTTGAAATTTCTAAAGATGCTACTGTTAAAGATGCAATTGAAATTTCCAAAGCACCTTACTCTAAAGGAAGTATTATTTCTTTAATAAAAGGAAGTAAGGAATTTAAAAAAAATATCAATAAATATAAGATTAAAACATCAAAAGGTAGTATAATAATTGAAGTAGATGAAAATGAAAGTATTTCTCATATAGCCGATGTTTTTAAAGATAAATACGATGAATTTGCTAATTCTCATATTAGGTGGACAAGTTCTAATGAAATAGCTATTGGTCCAGTTATTACAGATTTAAAACCAAATAAAGATGAGCATAAATTTAAACAATGGGATGTAATACTTAGTTTATCTGGTTTTAGTAATGAATCTACACATATAATGATTTTTAAAGAGGATACAAAAGGAATTTATGGTATTCTGGAGAGTATTGATGGTAAAAATAATGGAAATAATACTTTAAATAATAAAAATAGTTATAATGGAGTTTTCGCCCATGTTATTGGTGGAAAAAGAACTTTAAAAGTTTTAACTGATGATGATGAAATTTTAGCTATTGAACCAATTATTGAACGTAGCAGTGTTCTTGACGTGGCATCAATATCTAACTTAGATACAGTTTTAGAAGAAGGAAACCAGCTATTTACCTATGTTTTAGTTGAACCAAATCCAGAATCTCCAAAATCTGTTGAACATCTATTTTCTTTAATTGATGGAGATACTTTAAAAGTTGATTATGAATCTAACTCATTTTTAGGTTTTTATGATTTACAAGGACTTAAAAAAGAGCAAGAAGAATTAAAACTTAGAAAACGAGGAGCTGTTACTCTTAGAAACACTGGAAATGGTGTTGGAAAAGTTTATTTCTATCGTGAAGATAGAGTTATATCAAATTCCCATACACATATTGGTAATGTAATTAAAGGAATGGAATTAATTGATATGGCTAAAAAAGATGATTTAATTACAATTAAAACTTATCCTGATCGTATTTTAACCCTTGATTTATCTCAAAGTGAAGCTAATGATTTATTAAATGCAAGAAAAATTAAACAAATTAGAAATGGTGTTGTTGATGATAATGGATTAATTGTTTCTCAAAACCCTCAACATACAATGGATATAATTGCAAAAGGAGAAGTTGAAACCTTTGCTATAAATAAAGAAGATTTGGCTTTAGTTGAATTTGATAATGATTCTCCAAGATCTGTTTATTACTTTAAAAAGATAACTGATTTACTTGAACGTCCTATTGGAAAATTAGAAGTTCATTTTGCATTTGAAGGTATGAAATTAGCTATTTTCAAAGGAGATGACAAGGAAGCGAAAGGATTGGTTCCTGAAAAGATTCCAAAAGATATGGTTGAAGCAGGAACAATAGCGTTAACTAATATGTCAAGAAAGAATGTTGGTTTAATTGGTGTTAGATTTGAGGATAATGAAGAATATGGTCCAACTGCAGAACCATTTACTGGAACTAACATTTTAGGAAAGTTTAAAAGCGATTTAAAACCATTAGAAAACTTAAAAGAAAATGATATTTTATTTATTAAAGAATTTAAATCATAACCTTTAGATTATTATAATAAATATTTTTATTAAATTAATTATTATTAAAATTAATATTATTTAGATTAGTATTATTTAGATTAGTATTATTAAAATCAATAATTGTTAAAGGGATAATATGTTTGAAAATGTTTCTCCAACAGTGGTATTGGATAATGAGGATTCAGATCCTGAAAATATTACTAAAATGATTATTTTAGGACCTAAAGCAGAAGTTAGTGAAAGTGAGGTTGTTAATTTTTTACATTTATTAAATTTGCCTTTAACTATTAAACAAACTTGTTATGGGGCTATGGTTAGTGGAAAAGAAGAAGATGTAGTTGAAAGTTTAAAAGAACTTAGAAAACTTGATCCATATCATCTATTCTTTAAAGATAGAGGTTTTCCAGCAGGAGACCCACGACGTTGCAGAGGTCACAGAAAAGGACCACGTGAAGGTTTCCATCAATTAGAACATGAATTTAAATTATTAGGGGATGTTTCCGATGCATTAAAACACCCAAAAGAAGTTTCCCTAAAAAAAGATGAACCAATTCCTGTTGAAGAATTTGAAAACATAATGAATCAAGTTTTAGATGATGAAAAATAGTAATTTTCATTTTCAATATTTTCAGAATAAATAAAAAAAAAATGATATATTTGATATAAATTATTAATAAATGTGTTAATTAATCAATATAGTAATTATTGAAATTTTCTTTACAACTATTTTAATTTGAATTTTAAATAGAATTATTTAAATAGTATTATAAACAAGAGTATTCAATAAGTAATGTTTACTAATGTATTATCTTATTTGAAATTTTTTCATGAATATTTTTAAATAGAACTATTTTATCATATAACCAAATTTGGAGGAAAAATGATGATGAGAGGAAAAGAATTTAATTATAATCCTTTAAATTATAGAACTAATGTTCTTCATGCACCAAGAACTATTACTCGTGAAGAGCTTGAAAAAATGAAAAAAAATGCAGTTAAAGATGAATAATATTAATTTGGGTGATTATGGTGGCTGATGAGTCATTCATAGCTCAAACATGGGTTCATATTGTGGATTTGGATTTTCGCAATAAACATAAACAATTTCGTTATGTTTTTGATTTGTATACTAAAGTGGACTTTTTTTGTTATGATTTTAAAAATCTAAATTTTGCCAATGCTTCAGTTAGAGCAAGAAACTTAAACACTGAATTAGCATATGTCGTAATTGATGGCATGATGAGAATATCTCTTGGACCATTAGATAGATGGCCTAAAGTTCCAGATTCTAATTGTAATGATAATATAAACTGGGAATACAAAGATTTTTTTCATATAAAACTTGAAATAATTTTTACCCCAATTGATTCGTATTTCAATATTAATAAGTTTGATTTAGGTTATAATTCAATTGTATCTATACCTTATGATAAAATACAACCTGAATTTCATTTAAATGTTCCAAAGGGATTATTACTAAAGGAAAATTCTTTAAATTTTAATATTTTTTATGATGATAAAAGTTATGAGAATAAAAAAGATCAGAATAGATTTAAATCATTTGCCCATAATGAAATTTTTTATCTTTATGATAAACAATCTCATAATTATTCAATAATATTGAAAAATAAGCATTATAACGATTTTTTAAAAAAAGATATTCAACTTACAGATATTATTTTATCTTATGATGTTAAACATGATGGTGATTATTTTATTATTCCTGTATTTGCAACTATTTCATGTGTATTAGCATTAATAGGACTCTTATATTTAAACACAGTTGAAATTCCATTTGTGGCATTAATTTCTTTAATGGTTTTTTATTTTGCCTTAATCCATGAAGGTTATGAAATTCCACTTAAAAAAACGACATTTTGTTTAATTGTAATCTCAATTATTTTAGTTATTTTATTAGCTTTCAAAGAGTTAATAATTGCAATTTTCTAATTTAATTGAATTGTAATAATTTCATAATATATTTAAATCTTTTTATCTTCAAACTTTATTTGATAAAGATATTTTTGATTAAATTATGATTTAAGAAATAAAATCTATAGTTATTAATTCTAATTTATTTTTATCAAAAGCTTCAATTTTCTCTTTATCTTTTAATTCAAAATCAACACTGAATTTACAAACTTTTTCTAACTTATTCAATGTTGTTCTTAAATCAATTTCATTTTCACTGTATTCTTTCCAAATTTTTCTTAAATCCCGTTCTTTAACTTTACTTAACGGCATTTTTCTCAAAGCTTGATATATTTTTTCCCATTTGTTTTCAATTTCAATATCTGATGGGAAATCTTCCATATGTTCATCTACTTCTTCATAAATAGTATTTACCATTTTACTAATAAAAACAGTGGACTTTTTTTTAGCCCAATTTATCTGCATATCGTCAAGTGACTGTTGTTCTATGGTTTTATAAGTATTTTCAATGTCTTGTAAGATTTCTTTATTTGTTTCATACAATTTATCAAAGAAATCTGGAATGACTCTTGCTTCTTCTTTATTGCATTTTATATACTCCAATATTTCAGTTTTACTTTTTAATAATGTTTGGTCATTTAATTTCTTCAAATACCAAAAATGAAAATCATCATCGTATTTATAGTAATAAAAAATTCCAGAAATTTCTCTTTTTAAACCACTATATATTCCATTTGGTATTTTTTCAATTTCACTTATTGCATTATCCTGTAAATAATCTTTAAGTGGTTGATAAAGTGATTCTCCACCTAAATCATCATTTTCAATATTCCAAACATTTTTATCTTTCTTTTTAATTTGTCTAATAACACCAAAAACTTTGGTATTGATTTTTTCACCTAAAACAGAACTGTCTAATCCTAAAGTATTATTTATGTTGTTAATTTTATTTTTTAAAATAGAAACTAAATTCAATAAACTTTCTAATTCTTTTTCTGGGAAGAAATTATAAACATAAATTTCATCAAAAGGAGAACCAATTCTATCAATTCTTCCAGCTCTTTGTATCATTCTTGTTGGATTCCAGTGTAAATCATAATTTATTAAAAACTGAGCATTTTGCAAGTTCTGACCTTCAGATAAAACATCCGTGCTTAGTAAAATATCTATTTTTTTATCTCTAAATTTATCAACTATATGTTTTCTTTGATTACCTGTAGTATTTGTGGCTCCAGAACTAGAAATAGCACTAATTTCTAAATTTTTAAATCTTTCATCCTTGTTTATTTCAGTAAATATATAATTTAAAGAATCTGCAAAATAAACAAATAAAACAACTTGCCCTTTTTTAGATAAATCCAATAATATTTTCTTTAAAACTTCTAATTTAGCATCATCTTCGGGTTTAATATCATTAACTTTTTCATGTATCTTTTTGAATAATTTTATATCATTATCTAAATCAGATATTAAATCATTGTAATGATAATTATTTTTATCAAAATTTTCAAAAATATCTTCATTTTTTGAGAAAAACAATCCAATGTCTTCATCTGATAGCTTTTCAAAATTCTTAAATAGTTTATTATAATTCTTTTTAGAAAAGAATTGATTATTGTCTAATGATTTTTTAAATGTTTCTAAAAAACTGATTTGTCTTGAAACACTTATTTTAAATGATTCAGTACTGCTTTCAAGACGTTTTAACAACATTGTTTGAAATAATCCTCCAATAGAAACCATACGTCCTAATTCAAAAGCTTCATCTCCACTTAAAGGAGTTTTACGATATTCAAGAAGTTTGTAGTAAGGCATTTTAAGTTTATTGGATATAATATCTGAAATTTCTTTATACATTCCTTTATATGATTTATCAAGACTATAATTAATATTTTCTAAGATTCTTTCTGGGAATTTAATTTTATTTTCTGGATTATCTCCAATATAAGCATCAGGATAATTTTTAGTAATGTAATCTCTGGTTCTTCTAATAGAAATTTCATTTAATAAATCATTAAGAAGTTTTTGATTATTTTCCGCATCTTTGAAAAATTCATACATATCTGGGATATTTTCCTTTAAAAATCCATTATCATTAATTAACATTAATTTTAATTGCCAATACAAATCCCAAGAGCTATTGTTGATTGGTGTAGCAGTTAAAAATAATATTTTAGGTTTATTATTTTGTAAATGTTCACTAATTAATGAAAAAAGGTTTTCCCACCTATTTGATAAGGGATTTCTGAAATTGTGGCTTTCATCAACAACTATTAAATCCAAATTATCAAAATTACCCCCTAATGATTCTTTTACTTTATCAAGAAAATCTGCAGACCCTATTTCTTCTTGTGAAACTATTCCTGCAGATAAAATTTTATCTTGTAATTCTCTTTTCCAAACTAACTCTTTAATTTGTGCAGGAGATATAACTAAAACTTTACTTCTGTCTTTTATAGTGAATTTTTCAATAACCTTTAAAGCAATATGTGTTTTACCAAGTCCAACAGAATCTGCAACTAAAATAGCTCCATATTTGTCTAAACGAGAGTAAATCCTACTTAATGCATCAGATTGAAATTCAGCTAAATTGACTGTTGTAGTTTTAATATCTTTTTTACCTTCTCCTTCAACAATTAACTTTATATCTTCTTTTTGAAACTCATATAATGATTTAATAAATATTTCATAAGGTGTATATTCATTTGATCCAAATCTAAGAGATTCTAATAATTCTATTAATTCTTCTTTATAATCATTAGATAAATCCCAAAATTTATTAAACCAATTAACTCTAACATATTCTGCTTTTGATTGTGCTGAAAATTGATTTAATTCTCCTTCTCTTGTTAAACCTCCAGTTGTAAAATTAGAAGAACCAGTTATTGTATAATCATCAAAAATATATGCTTTCCCATGAAGAAAACCTTTTTTATAAAGTCTAACTTCAACATTATCATTTTTAAGAAAATCTATAAACTCAGAGCCAGCATCATCTTTTTCTTTATCTAAACCAGCATTTTTAACTTCAGTCATAACCTCTTCTTTTAAAAATTCCTCTAAACTGTCTTCAGATTCCACTTTTGGAACTTGACCTAACAACAATCGAAAAGTATCAACAGAACCCAATTCATCTTTAATTAATTTATAAGCATTAATCTCAAAAAATGCAGAAGCAACATCAAAAGTTTTACTTTTAAAGTTAGTTAAAATCTTTTTTAAAGCATCAACAAGTTTATTATTCTTAGTGTTATCAATTATCTCTTTAGGCAACATCTTAACACTCCATTTTATTCCTGGAAACACTTTGTGATTTATCTAATCTTTGTTTGACTAACTCACATAAGCTCCAATAAACTTCATTCCTTTCATCTTCATTTAGATTTAAAGCATCAAAAATGATATTATCCAGTTTTGCTCGATCATCCATAGCTTTGGGAGTTTGGTCACGAATAGGTTTTAATTTATCTATTCCACATTCATCAAAAACAGAGCAAATATTTCTATTTAATAAAGAATTATCATTTAAATTAAAATCTTCAATATTTAATAAAGGAAGTAGTCTAATTTCTGGTTTTCCAAGTTCTAAAGCTCCTCCTCCTAAACTAGTTTTTCCATAAATTTCCATCATAAGATAGTTTATGGTAGAATTCAGTAAAAATGCTAATTTTTTAGATTCTGTAGTTTTAAATCTAAAAAATCTGTTTGAAATTATTTTTTCAGGATTATAAAAAACCATTAGTCTATCATTATAGTTCCTTGGAAATAAAAGTTCTCCACCATTTTTGGCTTGAGGGGGTAATTTCCACCAAGGAGATCTATTAGATGTGCCTGAACGTTCATTATACTTTTTTTCTTCTCCAAATTTTATATATTTCTTAACTTTAAGATTTGAAACATTTTTAGTTTCATTTATAACTAAAATGCGAGAGTTTATAATGTTTTTATTTATCATGATTTTAGTTAATTCTTTAGATGATTTGACTAATGGCTTAATAAATTCAGATTCAACTTTAAATGTTTTTTTAAATTCTTTATTTTCTATTGACGAATATTTATTATAATTTTCAAGTTCATCGATAAAGTAAAAATTATCTGCACCTCCTGTGTTTAGATAAGTTTCAATAGTTCCTATTTCGTCTACGGTTATAAATTTTCCTTTTTCTAAAATTTTATAAAAAATTTTTGGAGCTCTTAAAAATTTTGAATTCCATTTATTCCCATTATATTGTCCTGAATTAAAATTTTTTTCTTTTTTTCCATCAGGATAAATCCAACCGTCATTTAATAAATTTTTTTGAAAAATTGGAAAAATATTATACTCATTATTTTCTATTCTGTTTTTAATTAATTTTTTTAATTCATTAGCTTTTTCACAATCAATATTTTCAATATCAATTAGATTTTTAACATTTATTGACTCTTCAAACGGTTTTTTAAACATAATAAATTTTGCTATTGAATTTAATTGACTTTTATAATTAACATCAATTTTTGTAGTAATTTCCTTTGTTTTTCCGAATAAGGATATGGTTGTATTAATATCTGCATGTTTAAAGCTTCGTTTACTATTGTTATCATAGATCGCGATTATATGGATGTTTTTTAAAAGAAATTCTTGAAGTATTGATCCATAGCTGGCATCGAGCCATGAATTTGAGGTAATAAAACAAAAAGTTCCCGTTTTATTAAGAAGATTTAAACCATGGAAAAAGAAATAAATACTATAATCACTTTGTAGATTAACTTTTTTCACTTCGGGATAAAATTTAGAAATTAATTCAGCACATTTTTTTTTATATTCTTTTTTGTCTTCAGAAGTTATTTCTTTTTTAAGTTTATTTGGTGGAGAAATTTTTTCTTGTTCAATATATGGGGGATTGCCTATAACAATATCAAATCCATCTTTATCTCCAAAAATCTCTGCAAAATCAATTGCCCATATGAATGGTTTGCTTTCAGGATTATTTAATTGCTCATATATGTTTTTAAGATTATTTATTTCATTTTTCAATTCTTTTATCCTGTTTTCATCTTTTTTCCGTATTTTGTCTTCATTTATTGGCATTGTATTTGAATTTCCAAATAATGATGATTGTTTTGTAGATGCTATTTTTGAAAGCATTATTTTCATTTCTTTTATTTCATGATTTATAATGTATTTAAACAATAAAACTTCTTGTTTGCAGAAATCTTTGGTTGTTTTAAATTCTGCTGTTGGAGAATTTTCAAAATACTTTTCTTTTTGCATTTTTAAGTTTTTTAATTTATATGATAATTTTTCTGGTAGTCTTGTTATTCTTGGAGTGAATTTAATGCTTCCCATTTCTTGAACTAATGAATCGCCTATTCTTAAATTTAAATCTAAATTTGGAAGTAGTGGATTTGCTTTTAAATCTTCTATTGGGATATTTGTTTCTATAATTAGTTGTAACCATAATCTTAATTCTGCTGCACGAATTGCCCAGGGCATTACATCTACACCATATAAAGAACGTTGGATTATTTTAAATTTTGTTTGGAATGAATTAATATTTAGATTTAGTTTATTATAAATTATATTATAGAGTTCTGTAAGAACATTTAACATTCCAACTAAAAATGCTCCTGAACCACATGCTGGATCAACTACAGATAAATCATCTAAAACTTCTTTTAATTCATTCCATTTATTATTCTCATCAAAATATTCGGTTTTTGATTTTTTTGTAGTGTCATCAAATATGAATTTATATATCTCGTTTTTAGGTATATTTTCTAGGTTTTTATCTAAATACTCTACTAATGTTCGTCTACACATGAAATCTACTTCTACTTTTGGTGTGTAGAATATTCCCATATCTTTTCTATCGTATATTTCATCTGCAACATTTGCTAATGATTCATAGACATAACCAATCATTTGAGGGTCTACTGCGACTTCATTTTCAAAGGGCATGTCTTCTTTTATTGTGAAATTGTATTTTTCAAAGAAATCATAGATTTTTTTAAATTTTTCATCTTCAATTAAAATTTCATCAAAATCATTATTATTTTTTGTAAAAAGACCTCCATTTAGATAAGGAAATCCTGAAATAGAGTCTTTAACTTCATTTGGCAATCCCTCAATTTCGTGTTCTTTGTTGTTAAATGCTTTGAAAAATAGTTGATTTAACCATTTTTCATAAAATTTATTGTTTCCATATTCATTTAATTTTTTATATTCCTCCCAATAATATTTCATGAATTTATCTGTTTTAAGCCATCCTTTTTTTGAAATAAAATAAATAAACATTATTCTGTTTAAAAATTGTAATGTAAACTCGTGGGAATCTTTTTGAGAAATCCCTTGGTTGATGATATCATCTCTTAATTCAAAAAAAATCTTTCTATAATCGCAAAAAAATAATTCTGTTACTTTTTCTACATTAAATGCTTCTTTCCATTTTTTCCATATTTTTCGTTTACTTTCTTCAGAATACTTTATTTTTAAAATAGTTTCAACAATAGTATAATATTCATTTTTTTCAACTAAATCTTCTTTGTTTATTATTAATTTAGTTAAATTTAGATTGTATGTTGAATCAGAGGTTTTTTTCCTATCGGGTAAAACAAATGTTATTTCAGAATAATTTTCATCGGAAAATATCAGTAAAAATTCACGATAGTTATCAAGTTTGTTAGCAATATCCTTTATTAAAGTTCTAGTAGGAATATTTTTGGTTTCAAAAAGAAAAATTGGTGGAATTTCTCCGTCAGGTCTTGTTATAGGATAAATAGTTTTTATTTGTGCAGATTCTTTTTTATTTATCCTTAAATCTGAGGGGTCACGTGTATATGAGCCTATATATATATATCTGGATACTTTAATGTTTTAAATAACACTTTAATATCTTCGGCGGAATTGATATTTGCCAACACATCTTTAATTTCTTTTCTTTCAATTTTAACTTCCATAGGAATCCACATTTTATTTTTGTTCTATATTTATCTTTTATATTTTTAAAATAAATATATATACTTGATTTTTGTATTATTTATATTTTGATAATAATGGATAAAAAATTAATTAAATTATTTATAATTATTTGAAAAATTAATTTTTATAATGTTTCAAACAGTGTTTAAAAATTAAATGACTTTTTTTTGTTTAATGTCATTTGAGTTTTATGATTTGAACTTGTTATCAATAGTTTTAAATATTTAAATTAATAAAAATTAAAGTAATAATATTATATAATTTTTATTTTTTTACTTTTTATTTCTTTGCTTTGTTATTTTTTTATTTATTGTTTATTAAACGGTAAACGGGATTTTTATGTTAAAAACAATTAGGGTTTCAAATTTTAAGAGTTTTAAGGATTTAAAAATGGATTTTAATAATTTAAATGTTCTTGTTGGTGCTAATGGTTCTGGTAAGTCTAATTTTATTAAGATATTTAAGTTTTTACGGGACATTGTTAATAATGGTTTATATGGAGCTATTAAAAAACAAGGGGGTTTGAAATATTTTAGAAATATAAATATTGGAAATACTGAACCTACAATTTTTAATTTTAACTTTAAAACAATTAGGGATTTTAAAATTAATTCACAAAATATTCAATTGTTAAATATTGATTATGTTCTTGAGATTAATAATATAAATGACTTTGAATATGGTATTAATACTGAAAAAATAGTATTTAATTGTATTTTAACTGAAAGTAATGAGAAAGTTATTTTTGAAATTATTAATGATAATGGGAAGTTTAAAGCATTTTTAAACGAGAATTCTAAAAAAGATCTTTTTAATATTGAAGATATTTTTCCTAAATCATTATTAAGAGTATATGAAAATAAATTATCATCTGAAGAGGTTTTTTCTATTTTAGAAACACCAATTAAGGAATTGCCTTTTAATTGGGCTTCTATTTTTACAGATAATCAATTTTATGATATTGATCCTAAAATATCTAAAGAACTTTATAAAGTTAATGGAAATGACTTATTACAAGAAAATGGTGAAAATGTATCTGCCTTAATCAAGGATATTTTGGATGATGAAGATAAAAAAATGAATTTTTTAAATATTGTTGAAACATTTATTCCTTCAATTGAGAGTATTGGCACTGAAAATTATATTAACAATGATTATATCTTTTTCAATGTTAAAGAGAGTTTTTCAAATGAAAACTTTCCGTCTTGGTATATTTCTGATGGAACCAATATTTTAATAGCTATAATAGTTGCTTTATGTTTTGATAAATCTGATATTGGTTTTATTGAGGAAGTAGATAAGAATATTCATCCTAAATTAATATCTAATTTAATGGATCTTGTAGATGAAGTTACTTTGAATAAACAGATTTTTATTACTACTCACAATGGTGAAATATTAAAACATACAAATATTGAGGATATTTATCTGATTTCTCGAAATTTTGAAGGTTATTCTCAAATTACAAGACCATTTAATAACGAAGCATTTAAAAAATTCTTAAAAACTGAAGTAGGTATTGATGAGTTGTTTATCAATGATCTTTTAGGAAATGAACTTTGGCAATAGGTGGATTCAATGTTATTATATATTTTTGTTGAAGGCGATGATGATGAACAACTGTTTAATAATATTATTGTTCCTAATTTAGTATTGTCTGCAATTGTTGTTAAATTTTCACAAGCATCTAAAGTAATGATTAATAATCTTATATCCGAAGCTAAATCTAAAGAGAATATGGATTATGTTTTTGTTTGTGATTATGATTCTAAAAATGGTTATCCTTGTTTAACTGCAAGAAAAAACCATTTTTTAAATGAATTTAGAAATCTTGAAGAAAATAAAATGGTTATTGTTGATGAAGAAATTGAAAGTTGGTATTATTGTGGAATCAATAAAAATGAAAAGATTTTTAATGATTTAAATTTTAATATTTCGCCTAATTGCTCTAAAGAAGAATTTTTAAATTTATTTTCTTCAAACACATATTTTAAAAGGACTTATAGAATGGAAATTTTAAAAACTTTTGATTTTAAAAAAGCATATAGTACTAATGAATCTTTTAAATATTTTATACATAAATTAGAAATGATAATTAATAGCAATAAATTAATTCCATTAAAAAAATTAGTTAATATTTGAAGTATTGGATTTTTACATTAAATTTAAATTTAAATTTTTTTTTTTTTGTCTTGTTTTTCTTGATTTTCATTTAAAAACAATAGATTTATAAATAAGTTTTTACATAAATTTTAATAATAGCTATAATTACTTGAAAAATAAGTTTTTATATTTCTTTAATTTGGCTAAAAATTGATAAAATTCATTAATAAATTTTATTTAAGAATATAACATTTTAATTTATTCTTGTTTTTTTATTATAGTTTTTAAGTATTTTATCTTATTAATTTTGATGGTTTTAGATATTATTATCATTTATATTTGGTAATAATCTTTTTAATGTGTTTATAATCAATTAATAAGACATATATTCAATTTTAGTTTCTTAGTTATCTTTTATAGACTTTGGATATATGAGTTGTGTGTGCGTTTTGATTTTTAATACTTAATTTAATGTTATTTATAATATAATTAATAAAACTTTAATTAAACTATAATCAAAATTTAATAAATTGTTATTTTTTCTAAATATCTTTGAATAGATGTTTTATTGATAGTCTATTGATATTATATTGGTTTATAACTAATTAATAATGTTGTATTATATTATAAATAGTCAGATAATGATTATTATAATTTATTCTAATTTTAAATAATTACTTAATTTAAAGTTTGGAGGGCATATTATGCCAGGACTTTTTGCTGCGAAGAAATTAAAAAAGAATAGACAAAATTTCAAATGGAAAGATGTGGATTATAAAAGAAAAGCTTTACGTTTAGATGTTAAAGCTGATCCATTAGAAGGTTCTCCTCAAGCAAGAGGAATTGTAATAGAAAAAGTAGGTATTGAAGCAAAACAACCTAACTCAGCTATTAGGAAATGTGTTCGTGTTCAATTAATCAAAAATGGTAAGCAATTAACTGCTTTTGCTCCAGGTGATGGTGCTATTGGTTTTATTGATGAGCACGATGAAGTAATGATTGAAGGAATTGGTGGACCTTCTGGAAGGTCTATGGGAGATATTCCTGGTGTTCGTTGGAAAGTTAGTAAAGTTAACAATGTTTCCTTAGAACAAATGGTCAGTGGTAAAATAGAAAAACCTGTAAGGTAATTTTGAGGTTTTATTATGGCTCAAATTTTTAACAAATGGGACACTGAAGATATTAAAATAGAAGACTTAGGTTTAGTGGGGTATATTTATCTTGGAGATAAAATGGTTCCACATACTTTAGGTAGACATGTTAGAAGACAGTTTGCTAAAAGTAAAGTTTCTGTTGTAGAAAGATTAATGAATAAAATTATGCGAACTGAAAGAAATTCAGGTAAAAAAAATAAAGCATATAATATTGTTAGAGATGCTTTTGAGATTATTAATAAAAGAACTAAACAAAATCCTGTTCAAATTTTCGCAAAAGCTATTGAAAATACTTCTCCTCGTGAAGAAACTACAAGAATCAAATACGGTGGAATCGGGTATCAAGTAGCAGTGGATATTTCTCCACAAAGAAGAGTAGATCTTTCATTAGGATTTTTAACTCGTGGAACTTTACAATCAGCATTTAAAAATAAAAAATCTGTTAGTCAATGTTTGGCTGATGAAATCATGCTTGCATCAGAAAAAGATACAAGAAGTTTTGCTGTTGGTAAAAAAGAAGAGAAAGAAAGAGTTGCAAGAGCAGCACATTAATAATTTGGCTTAAACATTTAATATTATTATATTATTTATGCTTAATATGAAAATAGAGATTTAAGGTGATATTTTGAGTAGACGAGACAAGATGATTAATCGAATAAAAGAGCTCATGTATGAACCAGAGTTTATTAGAAACATTGGTATTGTAGCTCATATCGATCACGGAAAAACTACATTATCTGATAACTTACTTGCTGGAGCTGGAATGTTATCACAGGATTTAGCTGGAGATGCTCGTAGTCTTGATTTTGATGAACAAGAAGCAGCAAGAGGAATTACAATCGATGCTGCAAGTGTTTCCATGGTTCATAAATTTAAAAACGATGATTACTTAATTAATTTAATTGATACTCCTGGGCACGTTGATTTTGGTGGGGATGTTACCCGTGCAATGAGAGCTGTTGATGGAGCTGTTGTTGTTGTTTGTGCTGTTGAGGGAATAATGCCACAAACTGAAACAGTTTTTAGACAAGCTTTAAAAGAAAATGTTCGTCCTGTTTTATTTATTAATAAAGTTGATCGTTTAATTAATGAACTTAAATTAGAACCTGAAGAACTTCAAAATAGGTTTCTTAAAATTATAGCTGAAAGTAATAAATTAATTAGAAACATGGCACCTAAAGATAAGAAAGATGATTGGAAAGTTGATGTTATGGATGGTAGTGTTGCTTTTGGATCTGCTTATCATAATTGGGCTATTAACATACCTATTATGCAAAAAACAGGCATTAACTTTAAGGATATCATAGATTTCTGTAATGAAGAGCGCCAAAAAGAGTTAGCTCAAAAAGTACCAATTACTGAAGTGTTACTTGGTATGGTTGTAGAGCACCTTCCAAGCCCACTTGATTCTCAACCTTATAGGGTTCCAACTATATGGGAAGGAGATATTGAAAGTGAAGAAGGTCAAGCAATGATTAAAACCGATGCTGATGGTCCATTAGCAGTTATGGTAACTAATGTTAGTGTTGATAAGCATGCAGGTGAAATTGCAACAGGAAGAGTTTATGGTGGAACAATAGAAAAAGGACATGAAGTATTCCTTGTAGGTTCTCATGGTAAAGCTCGTACTCAACAAGTTGGTGTATTCTTCGGAGCAGAGAGAGTTAACACAGATAAAGTTCCAGCAGGTAATATTGTAGCTATTACTGGTGCTCGTGGAGCTATTGCTGGGGAAACCATTTGTGATGAGGATCGTAAAATTAAAGAGTTTGAAGGCATCGAGCATATTTCTGAACCTGTT
>JAISIT010000060.1 GCA_031261915.1 Candidatus Methanoflexus mossambicus | reverse complement strand
AAGGATTTAACTCTAAAAATAAATGAATTAAATACCCAAAAGAGTGAATGGGATGTTCAAAAAGAGGATTTTAACAATCAAAAAAATGAGTTGAATACGGAAATAAATAATTTGAATAATCAAATAAATGATTTAAAAGATCAAATTAATAATTTCACCAATGAAATTAATGATTTAAAAGAAAAACAAGCTATTGATAAAGAGGAATTTGATAAAAATTTATTATTAAAAGAAGAAAATTTTAATAATGTAATTGACGAAACGAAGAAAAATTACATGCTACAATTAAAAAATAAAGATGATGAATTGACTAAACAAAATTTAAAAATTCAAGAGTTAAGAAATATTCAAAAAACATTTGATGAGATAAAGTCTTCTCTTGAGGATGATTTTAATCGTTTTAAAACTGATGAATTAAACAATTATAATGAAAAACTTAAAAATGCTTTAAAAAATATAGTTGAAAAGGAAGACTTAATTAAAAAGCTAAACACTGAAATTTTGGAATTAAAAGATAAAGTTTCTGATTTAGAAAGCAATATTGTTAATCAAGAAAGTATTTTAACTCTTCAAAAAGATATCAATGAAAAAGATTTAATTATTAAAGACTTAAAAAATAATAAACAAGATGAAAATTTAATTAATGCTCTTAAAGATGAGATTAACGCAAAAAATATTCGTATTGATGAATTAAAAGAGATTAAAGCTAATTTTGATGAGATTAAGAACTCTTTAAAACAAGATATTGAAAAACTTAAAAAAGAAGAAATCAATGAAAGTAATTATAAACTTCAAAATGCATTAGATACTATTGTTTTAAAAGACAAGACAATTGAAGAATTAGATCAAAAAATTAAATTAAATGAAAATAAGATCATTCTTATCTCTAATGAAAATGATAAGTTAAATAATAAAATTATGGGCTTAAATGATAAAATTAGTCAAATAAATGAAAATAAAATTTCTATTGAGAAATTTAACACTCTTCAAAATGAAATTAATGAAAAAGATGCTAAAATCAGACGTTTACAGGAAGTCAAAGAATTATTCTCTGATTTAGATAATTTGTCTGGTGAAACCGTTATTGAAAAAGTAAATGATAAATCACAGAGCAATGATTTATTGAAGTGTCAAGATAAAATTAAATCTCTTAATTCTAAAATTAAGACATATAAACAAAACATTAAAGAACTTGAAAAAGTTAAATATTACTTTGAATGTTTAACATCACCTCCAATTAAAAATTTAACTTCTTTTCAATCTCAAATTTATAATATTCTTCCAAATACATCATTAAACATACAAGAACTCTATGATCACATTCATGATGTTGCTTTTAAAGAATTATCTTTAAGTAATTTAAATAGTATATTAAAAAATCTTGAAAGAAAGGGATTCATAGTTTCAAAAGAAAAAGATGGTATGGTTTATTGGAATAAAGTAAAATTAGAATAGATTAATACTTAAAAACTATTTTACTATCTTTATTTTACTTTTGTTTTATTTTTATTTTTACTATTTTTTTTTTATTGATATTTTTACTATTTTTCTTTATTTTTATTTTTACTATTTTTCTTTGCTTAAAAAAACTCGCACTGGTGAAGCTTCTGCATCAATATTTAGTGGAATCACATATCCAAAATAGCTATTTTTTCTTAAATGATTTAAATTTGTTATGTTTTCAACAATCCAAATATTGTTTTTAAGAAATAGTTTGTGGATTTTATTGTTTTCAAATTTATCAACACTTGGACCATCAATACAAATTCCATTTATCTCATTTTCAATTAGATAATTAGCGAAATCTTTAGAAAGATAATAATTTTCTGTGAAATAGTTTTCTTTTTTCCAATTATTAGACCATCCAGTTTTTAAAATAGCTATTTCTCCTAAATTCTCATTTTTATTAGTTTTACAATTTTTACTATTTTTAATATTTGTGGATACTATTTTTAAGTCTTCTAAATTTATTTCTTTACTGATTTTATCTTTGTTTTTAAAGTTAAGTATAGTTGACTTTCCAATTAATTTTTCTAATTTAATTTCATTTATCTTTTTTCCATTTTCAATATAATGATATGGTGCATCAATATGTGTTCCAATATGGAGTCCTGTTTCGATTTTAGATAGATTATAATCACTATTCTTATCATTAATCGCTTTTAATTTAAATTTTGGATCTCCAGGATATTCTAAAATATTATTTTTTAGTTTTCTTGTTAAATCAATGTATTTCATAGAATTCATTATTTTTTTATTATTTTTTATTATTATCTTTTTTATTATTATCTTTTTTATTATTAGTATTTATTAGTATTTTTATTAATGATACTGATATTTTTATTATTATTAATATTTTTATTATTTTTATTAAACTTATAACCACAAAGTATTTATATAACCTCAAACCCATTATAATATACAATATAAATTTATGAAATAACTATTTTTTAAACTTTTTATTAACAATTTTAGATTAAAAAAATTGTTTGTTATTTCCATTATATTGGTTAAGTATGATTAGTTTATTTTAATAAATATATATCATATATGCTAAAACTATGTTTATATCTTTTATTTTAGTTAATATTCTCTATTGATTAATATTAAGTGATTTAATAGATATAATATGATATAATATGTTTAATTAAGTTTATTTGATATAATTTTAGATATATGAATAAATAGAGGTGATTATATGGCACAACAAGGACAACCTGTTATTGTTTTACCTGAAGGAACCAATAGAATTTTAGGTAGAGATGCTCAAAGAAATAATATTTTAGCTGGAAAAATTTTAGCTGAAACAGTTAGAACCACTCTTGGTCCTAAAGGCATGGATAAAATGCTTGTAGACGGTCTTGGAGATATTGTAGTAACCAACGACGGTGTTACAATATTAAAAGAAATGGATATTGAACATCCAGCAGCAAAAATGTTAGTAGAAGTTGCAAAAACCCAAGAAGATGAAGTTGGAGATGGAACTACAACTGCAGTTATCATTGCTGGTGAATTACTTAAAAAATCAGAATCATTATTGGATATGGATATTCACCCTACTATTGTGGCTATGGGTTATAGACAAGCTGCTGAAAAAGCTCAATCTATTTTAGAAGATATTTCTATTGATGATATTGATGATGATACATTAGTTAAAGTTGCTATGACTGCTATGACTGGTAAAGGAACGGAAAAAGCTCGTGAACCTTTAGCTAAACTTGTTGTTGATGCAGTTACTCAAGTAGCAGATAATGGTGAAGTTGACACTGATCACATAAAAATTGAGAAAAAAGACGGAGCTGTTGTTGAAGATTCTGAACTTATCCAAGGTGTTATCATTGATAAAGAAAGAGTCCATCCAGGAATGCCTAAATCTTTAGAAAATGCTAAAATTGCACTTTTAAACTCTCCTCTTGAAGTTAAAGAAACTGAAGTTGATGCAGAAATTAGAATTACTGATCCTGCTCAAATGCAAGCATTCATTGAACAAGAAGAACAAATGGTTAAAGATATGGTCAATAAAATTGTCGATTCTGGAGCTACCGTATTATTTGCTCAAAAAGGTATTGATGATTTAGCACAACATTACTTAGCTAAAGCTGGCGTTTTAGCTGTTAGAAGAGTTAAAAAATCTGATATTGAAAAATTAGCAAAAGCTACTGGTGCTACTGTTGTATCTAATTTAGATGATTTGTCTTTAGATGATTTAGGCGATGCTGGTAATGTGGAAGAGAAAAAAGTTTCTGGCGAAGATATGATTTTCGTTGAAAATGCTAAAGAAGCTAAATCTGTTACATTACTCGTTAGAGGAAGCACTAAACATGTTGTCGATGAGATTGAAAGAGCTATTGATGATGCTATTGGTGTTGTAGCTGCTACTGTTGAAGATGGGAAAGTTGTTGCTGGTGGTGGAGCTCCTGAAATCGAAATAGCTAAAAAATTAAAAGATCATGCTGAATCTATTTCTGGAAGAGAACAATTAGCTGTTACTGCTTTTGCAGAAGCTCTTGAAGTTGTTCCTAAAACTTTAGCTGAAAACGCAGGTTTAGATAGTATTGATTCATTAGTTGACTTAAGAGCAGCCCATGAAAAATCTGCTTATATGGGATTAGATGTTTTCTCAGGCGAAGTTGCTGATATGAAAGAAGCTGGTGTTATTGAACCTAAACGTGTTAAAAAACAAGCTATTCAAGCTGCTTCTGAAGCTGCTGAAATGATTTTAAGAATTGATGATGTTATTGCATCTACAAGCACTCCTGCTCCTGATATGGGTGGTATGGATCCATCTATGGGTGGAATGCCTCCAATGATGTAAATAAATTAAACATTACTTCTTAATATTTCTTTTTTTATTTTTCTTTACTTTTTTTTATTTTTCTTTATTTTTCTCACTTTTTTATTTTTCATGGCTTTGTTTTATCTATTTTTTTGGTTTTTTATTTTAATTCTTCATATACTCTATTTTTTATTCTACTAATGGCTTTTCTTGAAATTTTTGTTTCGTCATAAAGTTGTTGAATAGTTTTTTTCTCAAAGTTAGCTATTAAATAAAAAATGACTCCTATTGGAAGGTGTGATTTTTGAAAAACTGTCCCAGTTAAATCATTGAATTGCTTGTTACAGGTTTTACATTTATATTTTTTTCTTTCATGTATTGTTTCTTTTTCTATTATTTCAAAAGATTTACATTTTGGACAGTATACTCCATCTGACCAGCGTATTTGCCGAAATAAATTCATTGCATACTTTTCATTAATCGCGAAATCATTTATAACATACATATTATTTTTTTTTATTTTTTTTATTAATAAATTATTCGATTTTTTTTAAATACTGTCAACTTATGGATAAAACACTGGTTAATTTATGGATAAAAAATAATATTAAAAATATTTTCAAATTTAAAAATAAATTGGAATGAAATATAATTTAAGTAAACCTACACAAAATCAAATATTTAATTTTAATAGAAAAATATTTATATGTTTAATTAAAATTGTTATTTGGAGGTATTATTATGATTTTAGTTTTAGCTTCAGTTTATTTAAAGACAGGTAAAGATGATGAATTTTTAGAAGTCACTAAAGACTTAATAGAAAAAACTCGTTTAGAAAATGGTAATATTAGTTATGATTTATGTAAAGATGTCAATGTTGATGATCTTTATGTTTTCATTGAAAAATGGGAAAATGATGAGGTTTTAAGTGCTCATATGCAAACAAATCATTTTGTTGAATTTGGGGATCTTATTTCTGATTTAGTTGCTAAGGATTTAGAAATTTTAAAATATGAAGTGATTCAATAAATATATTTTTATATTTAATTTTTTTTCTTTTTTTTTAAATTTTTTCCATTTAAACTATTATTTATCCCTAAAATGGTCTAAAATATTTTTTTAATATTAATCTTTTAATAGTTATTTTTAATATTATTTTTAATATTATTTTTAATATTATTTGTCTTTATTATGATTATTTATATTTTTTTTTTTTTTTTTTTTTTTATACTTATTAATATCTAAAATAGATATGTTATTGAATACTTTAAGAACCTTTTATTTTTTTATTTTTTAAAGTTTATTTTATTTCTTTTTTTATTTAGTTTCATTATTTTATTTTTTTCATTCTTTTTCTTTCTCTTTTTTTTATTCAATATTGTTTTTAATATTTTTTAATAGATTTAAATTAATAATGATAATATTTATCATTATTATTCATGAGTAATTATTTTTATTTTTTTTGTTCTTTTTTTTAATAATTAAGTTCTTCATACTTTTTATTCTTCTTTTTTCAAGTATTATTTAATTATTTTTTTTATTAAACTTATTATTTTTTATTTAGTTTTATATTTAACTATTTTTTAATCATTATTTTATGAACTTTTTATTTCCTTTAAATGGGATTTTGTAATATTGTTTATAAACCTTTATATTATTGATGAACGAATAGTTTATATATGGCAAGTTCCTATATTTGCTAATTATTGTTAAATAATCAAAAATATTAAAAATAAAAATCTCAAATTTAATAGTTTAATAATATAACTTATTTATTTAAGTTAATATTTGATTCAAGGATAAATAAATTAATATCTTATTTATTTAAATAATATAAATTAATTTTTTTTATTTTATTGATATTGTATTATTAATTATTATGTTGAGAGAATTATACAAAAAAAATTATACATTATACAAAAAAATTATACAAAAAAAATGATATAAGAATAAGTATACTGAGGAATTTAAATGAAAGGACTAGCAATGAAAAGGATAAATGAAATCGGCTGGATTGAAAAAGATAAACCATCCTGTGGTCCAACTGATGCGATTATCAGACCTTTAGCTATTGCACCATGTACATCTGATGTGCATACAGTATGGGAAGGAGCTATTGGTGATAGACATGACTTAATTTTAGGTCACGAAGCTGTTGGTGTTGTTGATGAAGTCGGTGATCAAGTTAAAGTCTTTAAAAAAGGTGATAGAGTTATTGTGCCAGCTATTACTCCTGATTGGGGAAGTGATGCAGCACAAAGAGGTTTTTCATCCCAAACAAATGCTCCATTAGGTGGTTGGAAATTTTCCAATGATAAAGATGGATCAATGGCAGAATATTTCCATGTAAATGAAGCTGATTTTAATTTAGCATATTTACCAGATGAAATGACGCCTGAAGATGCTTGTATGATGGTGGATATGTGGTCTACAGGTTTTATGGGTGCTGAAAATGCTAACATACCATTAGGAGGAAATGTTGCAGTTTTAGGTATTGGTGCTGTTGGATTATCTGCTATTTTAGGTGCTAAATTACAAGGTGCAGCAAGAATATTTGCAGTTGGAACTCGCCCAGTATCTGTTAAGGTTGCTAAAGAATACGGTGCAACTGATATTATTTCCTATAAAGATGGGGATACTGGAGAACAAATCAAAGCAGCAACCAATGGTGAAGGTGTAGATGCTGTAATTGTTGCTGGTGGAGGACCAGATATACTAATTGATGCTGTTAACTGTGCAAGACCAGGTTCTGTTGTTTCAAACATTAATTACTTTGGTGCAGGAGACACATTACCTATACCTCGTGTTGCATGGGGCTTTGGTATGGCAGATATTGATATTCATACTGGGTTATGTCCTGGTGGAAGAACAAGAATGGAACAATTAACAGCTCTTGCTCTTACAGGTCGTGGAGATCCAGGTAAATTAATTACTCATAGATTTGAAGGTTTAGAAAATCTTGAAGAAGCTCTTTTATTAATGAAAGATAAACCTAAAGATTTAATTAAACCTGTTGTCATCATTGATGATTAAATAAAATATTAAATAGTTAAAATAGCAAATAATAATGTTATCTCTTTTTATTCTTAAATTATTCAATATTATTAATATTATTATATATTATTAAATGATATTAAAATAGTATTAAGTATTATTAAATAGTAACAATATTTTAAAATAGTATGTACATAATATTTTTTAATTTTTGAATAATTTTTGTATTTTTATTAAGATATTAGATATTATAATTAATTTTCTAATTATAAATATTAGATAGTTATTATATTCGGTATATTAATTATAATTAAATGTATTATAAATTAAAGTGTTATAGATTAAATGATTAAATTTTATAGTTAAATGATTAAATTTTCAAATTTGAAACCATAAAGGAGTGATTTAATGACAATTGCAGTACTTGGAGGAACAGGAGATCAAGGTTTAGGAATAGCTTTAAGATTTGTTCAAGCTGGAGAAGAAGTGATAATAGGATCTCGTAAGGCAGAAAAAGCAGAAAATGCTGTTGAAGAATTAAAAAATTTACTTGAAGACCAAGATTTATCTAATCTTTCAGGATTATCCAATGAAGATGCAGCAGAAAAAGCAGATATTTTAATATTAACTGTTCCTATTCTTGCTCAAAAACCAACATTAGACACTGTAAAAGAAGCTGCCAAAGGAAAAATATTTGTTGATGCAACTGTGCCTTTACAATCAAATATTGGTGGAACACCATTTTCATATTTCACGGTTTGGGAAGGGTCTGCTGCTGAAAGGACAGCAGCTATTTTAGGTGGTGATGTAAAGGTAGTTTCAGCATTTAACAATATATCTTCCTCAAGTTTAATGAGACATAAAGAAGCAATTGATTGTGATTGTCTTGTGAGTGGAGATGATAAAGAAGCTAAAACCACAGTCATGGAATTGATTGAAAAGATTCCAGGAGTCAAATGTGTAGATGCAGGACCTTTAGAACAAGCAAGAACCGTAGAACGTATTACTGCTCTTTTAATAGGTTTAAATATTAGATATAAAACTCATTATGGTGGTTTAAGAATAACCGGACTTCCAGATAAGTAATATTTATTTTTAAACTTATTTTTTTTTTAGTTTTTTATTTTAATATCTTTTTCTTTTTTTAATTTTTATTTTAGTTTTTTATTTTAGTTTTTTATTTTAGTTTTTACATTTATCAAACTTATTTTTTTAATTTCAATTCTTTATTTTTTTATTTATTTTTCAAAATTAAGTTAAATTTAAATAAGATTATAAAAATATAATTAATTATTAATAATTATTTGAGGTGTAAAAATTAATAAATATATTAAATATCTTATTCTAATTGCAATTATTTTAATAGCTACTGTAAGTGTTTCTGGTTGTATTCAAGATCCAGAAAATAGTTTAACACATTATCAAAGTGATGATTTAACATTTAATTATATATCTACATGGACAGTAGATAAAAATGTTCAAGCCAACAATTCTACTCATGTTGAGTTATCTAAGGATAATAAGCTATATAAAATGGTTATTACGAGTAAACCATATAATTTCACTGATTTAGTTGTTCAAGATGCTTTGGATATTGTTAATTCCTATGGAAAAATTAGCACTAATTCAACATCAATGCTTGATGGAAAAATTGTGTTCTTTGCAGATTATGAGAAAGTAAATAGTGGAGTTACAACTCAAGGAAAAGTAATTTTAATGGTAGCTAAAGGAAAACTTTATACAATTAATATGTATTCTACTAATAACTTAGAATTAATATCTTCAGATATTGCAACAATTGTAAATAGTTTTGAGCCATTACCATTGTGATTTTAGCTATTAAATTTATAGATAAATAGTTAAATTATATGTTTATAATCAGTTTATATTTTATTTTTATACTTTTTTTTTTATTATTTTTCTTTTTTTTATTTTTTTAATTTTATTTTTTTAATTTGAATAAATGATTATTTTAAATTTAAATTAATAAAAAATATTTAAATAATAATTAACTTAATTATATTTTATTATTGATGTTAGTAGCATTAAACTAATTTTTGAATTAAAAATTAACATTGATTAAGCTATTTTAAAATTTAAAAATTAAATAAAATAAAACATGATTTGAGCAAAATAAAAAAATTTGTTAAGATTTTTAAATGAAAAGCTTTAAATATGAAAAAAAATAAATTATCTAATGTTGAATATAATTTTTCTTAAATTCCTAAATATTAGTGGAACTTAACTTTGAAGTTATGTTTAATTTATTTTTGTTTTCATGCACCGTTAGTCCAGTCTGGTTAAGACACTGGCTTGCCAAGCCAGTGACCCGGGTTCGAATCCCGGACGGTGCATAGCAGCTGTGGTATAGTCTGGTTATTATTCTGGCCTTCCAAGCCAGCGACCCGGGTTCGAATCCCGGCAGCTGCATACTTTTTCTTATTTTTATCTATTTTTATCTATTTTTATCTATTTTCGCATGTTTTATTTTAACATTGTTTTTTCTTATTTTTTTTCTTGTGTTATTTTTTTTGTATTGTTTGACTTTTTATGAATTTCGTTGTGTTTTAATAAATTTTAATTAAGTTTATATATCAATAATTTTATAGTATATATAATATAATGAATTAAAAAAGAAAATAATTTATATAATAAAAGATATAATTATTTTATATTGTCTATTTTATTTTTTAAATTTAAATATCCTTAATTTTTTCAGATATATTATTATTTTTTTATTTATTATTACTTTATTTTAAAATATTATAATTATTAAACTCTCAAGTTTATATGCTTTTAAGATATCGTATACTATTAAAATATATAATTTTTATTTAAAATATGATTAAAGTAAATATTATTTAAAAGTAGATATTATTTAAAAGTAAATAGTATAATGCTTTAAATATTGAAAAGTAAATATTTTTAAAATTATTGATATTTGAAAGAAATTATTGATAAATATAGCTTTTTAAGTTAATATTATTCTTTTATAAAATTTATAATTCTATTAAAATATTCTATTAAAATATTAATATTTTTAGCTATTTTAATTTTTATTAATTTATTAATTTATAAGACAATTTATTGTTCTATATAATAATCATTGATTATGGTGATAATATGGCAGGAATTGTAGGATATGGGGCTTATGTGCCTTCATATAGGATTAAAATCGAAGAAATTGCTAAAGTGTGGGGAGATGATCCAATAGCTTTATCAAGAGGTTTAGTTGTTAATGAAAAGTCTGTTCCAGGGGCAGATGAAGATACTGCAACTATATCTGTTGAAGCAGCACGATATGCATTAAAAAGAAGTCAAATTGATCCTCAAAAAATTGGAGCTATTTATGTTGGTTCAGAATCTCATCCTTATGCAGTTAAACCAACAGCAACTATTGTATCTGAAGCTATTCAAGCAAGTCCTATATTAACTGCTGCGGATTTAGAATTTGCTTGTAAAGCTGGAACTGCTGGTATGCAAATTGTAAATGGAATGGTAGATTCTGGAATGATTGAGTATGGATTAGCTATTGGTGCTGATACTTCTCAAGGAGCACCTGGTGATGCATTGGAATACACTGCATCTGCTGGAGGTGCAGCTTACATCATTGGTTCTAAGAATACCTTAGCAGATATAGAACATACTTGTAGTTTTACAACGGATACTCCTGATTTTTATAGGCGAGAAGGTATGGCATATCCATCTCATGGAGGAAGATTTACAGGAGAACCTGCATTTTTCAAACATGTTCAAGGTGCTGCACAGTTGTTATTTGAACAAACTGGAACTACGGCAGAAGATTATGATTATGGAGTTTTTCACCAGCCTAATGGAAAATTTTACTTAAATGTAGGTAAAAGATTAGGTTTTAATAATGAACAAATAGAATATGGGCTTTTAACTCCTTTTATTGGCAATACTTACTCTGGAGCTACACCATTAGGGCTTGCTTCAGTTTTAGATAATGCAGAACCTGGAGATAAAATAATGGCAGTTTCTTATGGTTCTGGTGCTGGTAGTGATGCTTTTAGTATAACTGTAAATGATAATATTATTGAAAAACGAGATTTAGCACCTAAAGTTCAAGATATTGTATCTAATAAGAGTTATATTGATTATTCAGTTTATGCTAAATATAAAGATAAAATTCGGATGGATTAAGGTATAATTGGAGTTGTAATAAGTTAAAAATTATATATTCATTTAAATGGTGATATTATGAGAGATGTTGCAATTATAGGAGTTTCACAAACCAAATTTGGGGAATTGTGGGATTCATCATTTAGTCAAATTATAACAGAAGCTGGTGTGGCTGCAGTGGAGGATGCTAATATTCAAGGAGACGATCTTGATGCTATGTTTGTTGGAAACATGACTTCTGGACTTTTTATCCAACAAGAGCATATTGCTTCTTTAATAGCTGATCATACAGGATTTAATCCAATACCAAGCACTCGTGTAGAGGCAGCTTGTGCTTCAGGGGGCTTAGCTCTTAGACAGGGGATAATGGCAGTAGCTTCAGGTTACTATGATACTGTTATTTCTGCAGGTGTTGAAAAAATGACTGATGTGGTTGATGCTACCGATGCAATAGCTGCAGCATCAGATCAAGAATGGGAAGCAAAGATTGGAGCTAATTTCCCTTCACTTTATGCTATGATGGCAAGAAGACACATGTATGAATATGGAACCACAAGGGAACAGTTAGCTATGATGTCTGTTATTAGTCATGATAATGCTTCAAAAAATCCAAGAGCACAATTTCCATTTAAAATAACCGTTGATCAAGTTTTAAACTCAACAAAAGTTGCTGATCCTTTAAGACTGTTAGATTGTTCTCCAATTACAGATGGTGCGGCAGCGATTATTCTTTGTCCAGCAGAAGATGCTAAAAAATACACTGATACACCAATTTATGTTAAAGCATCAACTCAAGCTTCAGGAACAATAGCTTTGCATGATAGGAAAGATATAACAACTATTGATTCTACAAAAATAGCTGCTAAAAAAGCATTTGAAATGGCAAACATTACCAATAAAGATATTGATGCTTTAGAAGTTCATGATTGTTTTTCTATTAATGGAATTTTAGCTATTGAAGATTTAGGTTTTGTTAAAAAAGGAGAAGGTGGAAAAGCAGTTGAAGAAGGAATGACTCAACTCGATGGTGAGATTCCAGTTAATCCATCTGGTGGCTTAAAAGCAAGAGGACATCCACTTGGAGCAACAGGAATAGCTCAAGTAGCTGAAATTGTCTGGCAATTAAGAGGAGAAGCAGGAAAAAGACAAATTGAAGGTGCTGAAGTAGGTATGACTCAAAATATTGGTGGAACTGGAGGAACAGCAGCTATTCATATTCTTTCAAGGTAATTTATCTTTTTTTTTAATTTTATTCTTTTTATTTTTATTTTTCTTTTTAATTTTTTACTTATATTTCTTTTTTTTAATTTTTTTAGTTCTATTTTTATTTATTTTATTAAGTTTACTTAAAATTTAAGTTTAAAAAATAGATTTTTTGATTTTATTTTATTTCTATTTTGGGCTTATTTTGGTATTGTTTTTCATGAACTCTTATATTTCATTTTAATTTTTTATCATACTCTTCAGTAATTATTTTAATAGCTTTTTTTTCTTCATTACTTCCGACTTTATTTACAACACGACTTAATTCTTTTAGTCGATTTAAATAAAATGTTTTTTGTTGTTCATCTACTATATTTACTCTTGTAAAATTAACTAATGCTTCAATAACATTGTAGAATCCTCTATTTGGTGCTTTAACACAAGGGTTATTTATAATAATTTCTGTTACTTTTGATTTGAAGATTCCTGCTTCTGTTTTTCTCACAGGATCGTTATCTTTAATAGCTATTTTTATATCTCCAATAACTTCACATTTGAAGTAAGCATCAACATTTTTAATATTTAAACTATCTTTTTCATAATATTCTTCTGGAAGATTTCCAATTGTTGCTAATGTAAAATATAATGGATTTAAAGTTATATTGACAATAAATTTTTTTTCTAATAAAATGTTTTCTAATGTTTGAGTTCCTTTAAATATTCTGCATTGTATTTCATCTTTTTTTAAACATACAATTCCTATTGGGGCGGCATTTTTTTCATTTTTTTCATTAATACTTGTAATTATACTTTCATAATGTTGTCCTTTTTCTATTCCAATATTTTTTAAATTTATATTCATTTTTATCCTCTTTTTTGAAAATTTTTGTTAATTTTTAAATTAAATATTTATTTATTTTAAAATATTTTTATTATACTCTTAAAGATTAAATTTTATTAATTTTTAAATTAAATTTATATACTTTTAATTACTATATTATACTATTATCTATAATATAATAAATATTTAAACTTATCTTATCTAATATTTTATTTAATGTTATAGTTATAAAAATAGCTATATTTTATTTAAATATATTTTTTGTTATTTTTTGAGGGATTTTATGAAATATAAAATGTATGAAGAAATATTAGAACAACCTGATGCTTTAAGAAAAACTTTTGCAAATGAAAAAGAAGTTATGGATTTGGTTGCTTCTAAAATCAGTTCAATTTCTAATATTTACCTTGTAGGATGTGGTAGTTCATTGTCAACATTATTTACAATAAAATCTGCATTAAATATGGTTACAGATTTAAATATTGATGTTTTTACAGGTTATGAATATTTTTACAATAAAAATTTAGAAAATAAAGATGTAATAGCTATTTTTACTTCACAATCTGGAGAAACTGCTGATACTTTATCTTCTTTAAGATTATCTAAGGAAAAAAACATACCAACAGTTTCAATAATCAATGAAAAAGATAGTTCAATGTTTAAAGAAGCAGATTTCTCAATTTTAACTCATAGTGGGCATGAAGAAGCAATTTTAGGAACTAAAACTTATGTGACACAACTTGCTACATTATATTACATTCTTTTTTCTGCTTCGGATTATGATAAGAAAGATGAGATTATTAGCTATTTACATCAAATTCCAGATTTAATGGATGATTTAATTAACAAAACTCATGAAGAAAACAAACTTTTAGCAGAAAAATTCAAAAATGAAGAGCTATTTTATTGTATGGGTAGTGGACCTAACTTTGGGCTTGCCTATAAACTTGCAATGACCATGTTTATGGAAGGTGCTTTAAAAAATGCATGTCCTCTTTATTCTGGAGAATTTAGGCATGGATTAATTGAAAGAATTGAAAAAGATGTTTCTGCTGTATTTTTAGATGCAGGATATGAATCAGATATTTTCACAGAAAAATCAATTGAGTTTTCTAAAAATTTAGGTGTTAATACTATTATTTTCTCTTTAAAAGATTATGTTGATTTAAACGAGTTTAATAATTTATTGGCTCCATTATTACTTGTAATTCCTTTAGAATGGTTTATATATTATCTTGCTCATTTCAATAACGAAGATCCAGGTAGCACAAGACATATTGGAAAAGTAAGATATTAATTTTATAATATTATTATTTTATTTTATTCTTTTTTTTCATATTTTTATTTTTCTATTATCTTTTTTTTCTATTCTTTTTATTTTAATGTTTTATTTGTTATTTTTATGGATATGCTCTATCTAATTTTTATTTTGTCTTAATTTATTTTTTTATTTCTTTATAACTTATTCATAATCTCTATTTAATTTTCTATTTATTTTTATTTTGTTTATTTTGTTTATTTTGTTTATTTTGTTTTATTTCGTAAACTTTTTATTAATCATATTATAATGAAAAAGTTTATATAGTTAAAATTACAAAAAGTTATTAAAATAGTATATTTTTATTTTAATTTTTTCTATGATTATTGATAAATAAATTTTTATATTTTATAATTTAAAATTTAAATTTATATTTTATAATTTAAATTTATATTTTATAATTTAAAAGTTCTCATGATATATATGGCTAAAGTATTCAAGTATTATATTGATCCTGATGAGATTAATAATATAAATGAAATCGACAAAATTGGCGATATTGTTAATAATATTACACAAAATATAACTGAGGTTATAAATGAAAATTTAAATGATAATCTTAAAGATATTTTTACTAATGATTTTAGTGAAAGTATGAATAATGATGTTAATATTAATGACGATATTAATGATGATACTAATAAAGATATTAGTGTGGATATTGATAAAAATAGAAATAATGATAGAAATAATAATAAATATAATAATAAAAATGATTATAGGAATAATACTAAGAATGAAACTATGTGTGAGGATAATATGGCAGATAAAGTTCGATTTACAAACAAATATGATGAAAATCAAGATAAAAAAACTCAAGCAAAATTTGATGAAAGTATAGAAAAAAGTAAAGCTTTTGCAGGAAAATTAGCTGATGATTTAGGAAATGCAATAGATGATGTTGTTGTTAATTTAAAAGCTGTTCATAAAGATGTAGATTCTAAAATTAATACCTATAAAGAAACATCTGTTTCTAAAATAGATGTGGATTTAGTGGATGTTGATAATGTATACTATCTTAAAGCAGATTTGCCTGGTGTTAAAAAAGAAGATGTTAATATTGAAATATTGGGTAAAAAATTAGTAATTAAAGCATTTTTCAATTCTATTTGTGAAGATATTAAATTAGAATGTGATGGAGATACCTCTTATAACTATTTACTTAAAGGTAGAAAGTTTGGTTCTGCTGAAAGAACTATTAATCTTCCAAACAAAGTTAAAAATGATGGAGTCACTGCTGAATTTTCAAATGGTTCTTTATTTTTGGTTTTACCTCAAGTTGAAGTTGAAAAAGTTAAAATTAATATAAATTAATTATAAAAAGTTATAAGCTATTTATAATATAGTTTATTGATGTTTAATAATTTAGAATAAACCACAATAAAAATCATAATTAATTAATAAACTATTTATGTTATTATTAAGAAAATATTAATTTTAATGTTCAATTTATAAATTATTTTAATTATTTTAATATTTATTTTATTTAATTAATTATTATATTATTTAATTATTTTAATATTTTTAGTTTAATTAATTTTATATTATTTTATATTATTTTATATTATTTTAATTATTTTTTGAATTATATTTTTTGTAAATTTAATTTTTTTTAATTAAATATGTTTTTGGAGTGATTTATATGTTATGTCCTGTATGTGGATTAGAATGTGCTGAATCTGAAGTTGATGGAAAAATAGTTTATGATTGTCCTTGTGGATGGTCATCAGCTCAAGAAGATGATGTTGAAGGAGCTTATGTCAATAGACATTTAGATGAAGATAAATAATTAAATCATTTTACTTAATTATTATCTTTTAATTTTTTCTCTTTTAATTTTTATTGCTATTTCTTATTTTCTTATTTTCTTATTGTTATTTGTACTTTTTTGTTTTTAATATCTTGATACTTTTTTTATTATTTTGCTACTTTTTTGTTTTTGTTTGCTACTTTTTTGAATTTAAAATTGAATAGTTTGTTTAATTTTAATTTTTACAATATTTGAATCATTGGATTGTCATTAATTCAATTAGTAATTGAGTAATTTTTTTAAGTTCATCAATAGATGCATATTCATCAAGACTATGTGTATTTTCCATTGCACAAGATAAAACAATTCCATCTATTCCGTGTTTTTTAAAATTATTATTGTCACTACCTCCAAAACTAATTCCAGCATTAAATTGAATATTCATAGCATTGCATGCTCTTTTAAAATCTTTTAATACTTCACTATTTGGAGGAATTTTATAACTTTCAATTTCTATTTGGCTTTTCGTTTCAATTTTGGCATTATTCTCTTTAGCTATTTTAGAAAATATTTTAAAAGTTTTATTCAATTGATTAATAGCTTTTGTATGTTTAAAACTTCTAATTTCTCCAGTTATCGTTGTATTTTCTGGGATAATGTTTGAAGATATACCTCCATTAATTGTTCCAATATTTAACATGGTTTCTTTGTCAATTGCTCCAACATTTATTTTTGAAATAGCTTTAGAGATTATACTAATTGAATGAACGGTGTTTAACATGCAACTGGATGTATGGGCTGCTTTACCAGTTATTTTTATAGTAAAACTTATAATTGTTGGGGATTGGCATGCTACAGTTCCTGTGGGTCCAGTTAAATCTAAAATATATGCTTTTTTAGATTTAATAATTGAATAATCAAAATATCGTGAACCTAAACAATAAACTTCTTCTGCTACGGTAAATAATAGCTCTATAGTTCTATGTTTAATATTTTTCTCTTTTATTGTTGTAATTGCTTCAATAATAGCTACAATTCCTGATATGTCATCAGCACCTAAAACAGTATTTCCATCGGATGTGATTTTGTTTTCATGAATAATAGCTTTTTTACCTTTTCCTGGTTTAACTGTATCTATATGTGCTGAAAATAATATTGGTTCATATATATTATCTCCTTTAAGATAACAATACAAATTACCACAGTTTCCACCAATTTTATCTCCAACAGAGTCTTCATATATTTCAAATCCTAATGAAATTAAATAAGAGGATATAAAATCACATAATTCTCGTTCATTAAAACTAAGACTATCAATGGAAACTAATTTTTTAAATGTTTTAATTAAACGATTAGTATTCATTATTTCCCTTTAAAATTATCTTATTTTAAAAGTTTTTCTACTTTTTCTAATCTGTTTAATATATCTTCAACACCTTCTCCTGCTTGAGCAGAAATTAAAAGTTTATCTTCAAATTTATCGGTATATGTTTTAACATAATCTTTTTGTTTATTTTCAGAATTTACAATATCCATTTTGTTAAAAAGAACAATGATGTTAATGTTGAATACTTTTTTGATTTCTTCATATAAATTAAGTTGGTTTTCAAGAGGATAACCACAAGTTTCAGAGCCATCAAAAATAAATAGTATTGAGTCTGCTAAATGTTCAAGAGCTACCATAGCATTTAGTTCTATGTTATTCATCTCTAAAACAGGACGATCAAGAAGTCCAGGAGTGTCTATGAATTGGATTTTTTTCCAATTTCTTTCTATATGTCCTATTTGTATTCCTTTAGTTGTAAATGGGTAATTTGCAACTTCTGGTTCAGCATCAGTCATTTGCCTTAAAAGTGTGGATTTTCCAACATTTGGAAATCCAGCAATTACTATTGTAGTGGCATCAAAGTCAATAGTTGGCATGTTTCTAAGTTTTGCTTTTGCAAAGTCTAAAAAGTCGAGATCTTTTTTTATTTTGTTGACAACAGAAGCTATTCTTCCATAAGCTTGCTTTTGAAGTGCAGTTGCCCTTTCAGAACTTGATCTTCTGATTCTACTACCGTAATCTTTTTCTAATTGGGTTAATATTCCATAAGCCCAATTTAAAGCTCCAAGTGATTTTTTCATTTCATCTACACCTACGGTTATGTCAATGTAATCTTGATAAAACTCTGGGAGTTCTTCAATATCTGGAACACGCTTTAAAATCATTTGAAGACTTTCTTTGATTATTTGACACGCAGCTATTACTCTTGTTTCTTCAATTTTTTTACCTTTAGATCTTCGTGGTATTTTTGAAGTTCTTACTTTGTCTGCTGCTTTCTTAGCTCTCCCAAACCCTTTATCTAATAATTCATCTGGTGTGGGAATTGTTGGTATCATCATTGTATCTTTTTAAAAAACTATATTTTGTGAATTAGTTGTTATTAAACCATTCACGATCTATTAAATTATCTATTAAATTTCTATTAATTAGTTATTAATTCTTTATTAATTCTTTATTAATTCTTTATTAACTCTTTATTAATGATTATTAAATTTTTATCGATATTTAATTCTCTTTTTTATATTTTTTAGATTTTCTATGTTTTTTAACTTTTTTAAGTCATTCCTTAAATATCAAACCTTGAAATTTATAAATTAAAGTATCAATTTCTAAGTATGCATCTTTAGGAAGTCCAGCTTTTTGGCATGTTTCTTCTAAGAATTCTTTTGCATCCCATCCATATTCTGTAGCGACCTGTGGAAGGAGTAAACCTTTATTATAACCCTTTTCAACAATTAAACCATCTTTTCCTACTTTAATATGGTCAAAATATTCTGAGGGTTTATAAATTTTAATAAGTTCAGGTTTAGTTAGAATGGTGATTTCCAATTTAATGTCTTTAATTTCATCAGGACTTAAACTTGGAAATCTCGGATCTTCAAAGCCAGCAGCTATTGCACTTGAGATAGTAAGTTCAATTAATGAATCTACTGGATGAGAATATCCTATACAACCTCTTAATTGGTTATTTTTGTTTATTGTTACAAAAACACCTAAATTTTCAAGGAATTTATCTGGAATTTCTGCAGGAATAGCTATTTGTTTATTAAATTCTAAATATTCAATAATAGCTTTTCGTGCATATTCTAAAAGAAATTTTCCATCGTTTTCAGTAAACATTTTTTGATTTTTTTTGTTTTATCTATAAATTATTTTATATTTTAAAATGGTCTTATTTTAAATAAATAATATTATATTACGATTAAATTCATTATATTATGATTAAGTTCATTATATTTTGAGATTAGGATTATTTATACTATTTTTTAATTGCTTATAACTTTCTATTACTTCTTTATTTTCTTTAACTTCATTAGTTATTAGCTCATTAATATAAGCACTAAGACTTAATTCTTTAAGATTTGCTAAAATTGTAATGTCGTCTTTAATTTCTTCTTTGATTCTTATATTGATTCCTTTTTTTGCACTTGCCATATTATCCCTCTTTTGAGTTATAGTCTAATTTTCAATTATTAACATTTAAAATTTATTAGATATATATTAAAATAAAATAATTAACATTTAAATATATATTAAAATAAAATAATTAAAATTTAAAATATTTAAAATAAAATAAATTATATACTAAGTTTATATTTTTATTTATTATTTTATAAATATTTGTTTATAATATATGTTCATTGTCATATTTTATTCATTTGATATTAATACTTTTTTTATTTTATTATTATCTATAAAACTTAACATTTAAATCTAAAATTAATCTTTTCTAAACTTATATTTTTTCTAAAATTTATCATTTCTTTAAACTTTGATTTTACAAAAATTATATTAAGTTAAAAAATTATATACTCATTTATGTATGATATGAAAAAATTTAGTTCACATGAACTTGTAGATCTATTAATTGCTTTTGTTATTATTTCTTTGGCATTCACATTGTTATACACTGGAATGAATACTAATTTAGTTTCCCAAATGCTCCCAATGATTATGATTGGTGTTGGTTCTGGATTTATTTTCCATGAATTGGCACATAAGCTTGTTGCAATGCATTACGGTTATTATGCTGAATTTAAATTATGGATGCCTGGTTTATTTTTAGCTTTAATTAGTAGTGTTATTGGATTTTTATTTGCAGCACCTGGTGCTGTTCATATTTATGGTCAATATATGAATGATAAAGATAATGGAATTATTTCTGAAGCTGGTCCTTTAATTAATATAATTTTAGGGGCAATATTTTTTGTTTTAGGTGCTTTTTTCATACATTCTGCTATGATTGGTAGTTTAGATGGTGGAATTGCTAATTTTTTAATTCAAACATGTTTAATTGGATTTTCTATTAATGGATGGTTAGCATTATTTAATTTAATTCCTTTTTCTGTATTTGATGGTGCTAAAATTCTTCGTTGGAATGGTATTATTTGGTTAATAACTGCTATTTTTGCGGGCTTAATGGTTTTTATTTCATTTACTGGAGTTGAACAGTATATACTTCCAGTTGCCAATTTATTTTAATTTTTATTTGGTATATATTGATTTATATTAATTGTATCTTGAATATTCTATTATAAATTCTTTTTAAGTGTTTTTTATTAAATATTTTTTTATTAAATATTTTTTTTATATAAGTGTTTTTTATGTTTTCAGATATTCCTATTAAATATTTTAATGGAACTCATAGAGCAGTTGATCCAGTTACGACATTAAAAAATCATGAATCTATGGTTAAAATAGCTGGAATAACAAGAATTACTGATATTACAGATTTAGATAGATTAGGAATTCCTGTTTATTCTGTTATTCGTCCAACTGCAGAATATGGGGGAATTAGTGTCTATTCTGGGAAAGGAATAACTAAAGATCAAGCAAAAGCATCAGGAATCATGGAAGGGTATGAAAGATATGCTGCGGAATTCCAAACTAAAGATGAATTTAGAGTAAAAAAATTTGAATTTAATAAGGATTTTAATGATTTTAATGATTTTAATGGAGAAGAAAATGGAATAAATGGAATAAATGGGATAAATGGAATAAATGGGATAAATAGAATAAATGAAACAAATATGGCAAATATGGTAAATATTAATGATTTAATTTTGCCTAAAAGTTTTGTTTTTGAAAAAAAGAAATTAAATAATATTGAATGGATAAAATCTATGGATATAGTATCTAATGAAGAAATTTTTGTTCCTGCAAATGCTGTTTTCCATCCGTATACTAATAAAAATGCAACAAGCTTATTTAAGTCTAATACAAATGGTTTGGCTTCTGGAAATTTCTTAGAAGAAGCAGTTTTACATGGAATATTTGAAGTGGTAGAACGAGATGCTTGGAGCTTGTTTGAAATAACGAAATTTAATAAAAAACAAATTGATGTGGATTCAATAGATAATACACTTATTTTAGATGTTTTAGATAAGTTTAAATCAAATGATATAAACATTAAAATAATGGATCTTACAGCAGATGTTAAAATTCCAACAATAGCTGTTAGTTCTGATGATACTAAATTAAAAGATCCTGCATTGTTAACTTTAGGTGTTGGAACTCATTTAAATCCAGAAATAGCTATTTTACGTGCATTAACTGAAGTTGCTCAAAGTAGAGCTACACAAATTCATGGCACAAGAGAAGATACAGTTAGAGCAAATTTTATGCGTAAAGCAGGTTATGAACGTATGAAACGGATTAATAAAGATTATTTTGATGATGAAAAAGAAAAAATTAATTTTTCCAAAATTAAAGATAAAAGTTCTAAATCATTAAAAACAGATATTGAAATAGCTTGTAAGGAAATTACAAAATGTAATTTTGATAAAATATTGTTTACCGATTTAACTCGTCATGAAATAGGAGTTAATGTTGTGAGAGTTATTATTCCTAAAATGGAACTTTATTCTCTTGATAATGAACGAATGGGACAACGAAGTTTAGAATTTTCTAAAAAAAGTAATTAACTATTTAAATTTTAAGAAAATATTATATTATAGTATTTTAATTATAGTATTTTAATTATAGTATATTATATAATTGTAAATATTTGGATATAAAAATCTTATTAATTTTTTTATTTTTGTTTTGTTATATTTTTTTTATTTTTGTTTCGTTATATTTTTTTATGTTTATTTTATCTTTCATGTTTTTAATTATTATTTTAATTATATTGGAGTTAATAATGCAAACAATAGCTAATGGAATAATTTTAAAAGGATTAGATTTAAAACCTTCTAAAGAAAACATTTTAATTGATAATGGCGAGATAATAGAAATATCTCCAAAGGTCTTAGAAGGGGAAATTATTGATGCTAGTGATTCTTATGTTGTTCCAAGTTTTTTAAATGCTCATACACACATTGGAGATTCAATAATCAAAGATTGTGGTGATGGAAAGACTATTGATGAAATTGTTAAACCTCCAAATGGCTTAAAACATCGTGTTCTTTCAAATAGTTCTGATGATGAGCTTATTGAATCAATGAAATCGTCCATGATGGATATGTTATCATCTGGAACAACTCATTTTATTGATTATAGGGAAGGAGGAATTGAAGGAATAAAACTTCTAAAAAAAGCTTCAAAAGATATTCCTATAAATCCTATAATTTTAGGAAGAGATGATATCTTTTATGATAATCAAGCAGATCCCAGTAAAGTTAGAAAAAAAATTAAATCAATACTTAAAATAGCTGATGGTATTGCTCCAAGTGGATTTGGCGAAATTAGTGATGAAACAGCTAAAATAATTGTTGATGAATGTAGGAAAGCTTCTAAAATTTCGTCTATTCATGTTGGAGAGTATGAAAGTCTTCAAAAAGATTCTTTGTTAAAATTTAAAAAAACTGAAATAGAAAAAGGTGTTGATTTTAATTTTAATCTTTTAATTCATTTAACTTATCCGATGAATAATGATTTAGATAAAGTTTTTAAAAACTCTAAAATTACTTCAATTTCTTTATGTCCTCGTTCTAATGGAGTATTATCCTTAGGCATTGTTCCATTAAATGTTATTATTGAAAAAAGAATTAAACCTCTTTTAGGAACGGATAATATAATGTTTAATTCTCCAAACATGATGAATGAAATGGAATATGCTCTTAAAGCAGTTAGAGCGAATTATGGTACTTACATTAATCCTAAAGATATTTTACAAATGGCAACTACGAATATAGTTTCTAATTCTATTAATTCTATTAATTCTATTAATTCTTTTAATTCTATCAATAATAAAAATATTAGTGATAATAAACTGGAAAATCAAGAGAGTGTTAATGAAGATAATGATAATAACATATTTAATTTAAATTCAATTGTTAAAAAATCAATAATTGATATTAAAAATTCTCCACAATTAGTCATTGTTAAAAAACATTCTAATAATCCATATTTGAATATTATTAATCGAGTTGAAACTAAAGATATTAAATATGTTTTTAATGGTGAAAATTACATTGATTTTACTTAAATTAAATATAAATATATTTAAATTTTAAGGGTTCCATTAATTTTTATTTATTTTTTATTTATTTTTTATTTATTTTTTATTTATTTATTTATTTTTTCATGTATTTTATTTATTTTATATTAATGATATTTTTTGCAGGGTAAAATTTATAAATCTTAAAATGAATATTTATTTATAATTTAAATAATTAAAAAGTTTAGAGTGATATTATAGTTTATGAAAAATATAATATTAGTTAAAATAATTTATTTTTTTTATTTTTATTTTTTTTATTTTTATTTTTATTTTTTTTATTTTTATTTTTTTTATTTTTATTTTTTTTATTTTTATTTTTATTTTTATTTTTTTTATTTTTATTTTTTTTATTTTTATTTTTTTTATTTTTATTTTTATTTTTTTTATTTTTATTTTTATTTTTTTTATTTTTATTTTTTTTATTTTTAT
>JAISIT010000003.1 GCA_031261915.1 Candidatus Methanoflexus mossambicus | reverse complement strand
TATAGTATTTCTCTTAACTTTTGATACATTCATTTAGAAATTCTTTTAGCCAATTTTTGTATAAATTTTCATTTTTAACTTCTTCATAAAATTGAGTTATATAAAAATTCACGATTTCTTTTCCTGTTTTTATGAATTTATTGGATATATGTTTTTTAATAACACGCCATACATCTTCTATTGGATTTAAATCTGGAGAATATGGTGGTAAGAATATTAAATTAATATTTAACGTTTTTGCAATTTGTTCAATAAATTCTGATTGGTGTGTGGGGTAATTATCTAATATAAGATTTAATTTTTTTTCTTCTGCACATATTTTTTCTATATTTTTTTCATTATAGTTTTCTATAAGATTGTCCATTTTTATTTTATCTATTTTTTGGGGGTTATTGTTAACATCTAGTCGTTTAAAGTAATTTTTACAATTTTTTGCGATATTATCATAGTCTTTAGTTTCATCGTATAGTTTATCATTGATTTTTTCAATTGTATCTTTTATTGTAGGTCTTGTTTTTCGTAAAATGTTTTTAGCATATTTGTCTGTTAAATTGTCATTATTTAAGACTTCGTCTATTTTTTTTATTGTAATTTCAGAGGATGAAATTGTTTTTCTAAGGTTTGTAAATAAAATTCCCATTTGAAATGATCTGGTATTTGGTGTATCCATTATAAATGATTTGCAGTTAACTCCTAACATTCCACTTAGGTTTCTTTTAAATTTTTTGTCATGTGTAATTATTTTATTTCTTGTTTTAGGTGCATGTAGCGTTCGTGTTGAATTTTTATAGTTTTGTGCTCCAGTTGTGTCCCAAAAACCAAGATATTCTTCTTTTAAATTTACATTTTCTAGTTTTTTTTAAATACTTTTTTCCTGTTTTTATCCTGTTTATAAACATATGGAAATGGTTTACTGTAATTAAGATTAAAATCTTTTCTAACAAGAGTCCAAATTCGATTATAAGAAAGTTCAACATCATATTTGTCTTTTACTAACTTAACAACTTCTTTAATTGTATAATTGCTATTTTCATCAGATAAAATATTTTTTAATTCCTCTTTCTGTTCTTCATTAAGCTTTCCAGGACGACCACCAGCAAATTTAGGAATTAAACCCTCATACCCAAACTCATTATATAATTTCAACCAACGATACCCAGTTTGTCGACTAATACCTAATGTTTCACAAGCATTTATAATTGTAGAACCTTGCATTAACATTTTAATAAAAACAGCTCGAATACCAATTTTTTTACTAATTTCAGAATCTTTTATAATTGAATTCAACTCTTCAATATCTAAATTCTCCTCAATATTAAATTTCCTTCCAACAGACATAGATATATATGTATAAGTAATTAGTTATAAAAGTTACGGGATATACTATATAATAATTGAGACATAAAATGAAAAATAATAACAAAAATTATGATAATGATAAGTATATTGCTTTTTTAGATGAAAGTGGAGATTTAGGAATTAATGGAACAAATAATTTTGTAATCTCAATTATAATACTAAGAGAAAGTGAATATGCTAAATTAAAAAGAATTTTAAAAAAGATTAAAAATAGAACTGGATATTTGAAAAAATCTAAAGAATTAAAATCCACTAAACTCTCAAAAAATATGAAATTAAACATATTAAAGAATACAAACGATATTGATTATGCTATTTACTCAATTGTAATGGATAAAAAACAAATTATCAACGAATCATTGTTAATTAATAATAATATTAATACAATTTATATTTCACTTGTTTTAAAATTATTAAAAAAATGATATTTTTAAACAATGTGTGAAATTTGAATTTGATGAATTTGTAGGTGAATCATTTGAAAATCAGTTTCATGAAAAGATATTAAATATTTTTGAAAAAGAGAAGAGTATTAGCTTAAAATTTGTTGATTCATCATTATCTCCAGGAGTTCAGTTTGTTGATTTAATTGCATGGTGTATCTTTCAAAAAATAGAAAATAATGACATATTGTTTTTAAAAAACATAACTAAAAAAGTAAATATTCATTTTTATGATAAAAACTATTAAAGAAAAAGTAAAATTGAAGCGGAACCCCAAAGGCCTCCCACTAACTTAATAGCATCGCAACCACTTGATTACATATCCTAAGGGGGCGTTACCCGTATTCATAATATATTATGTTACTCATATAATATAAACTTTTTGTTTTTAAAATTTATTTTTAAGTATCAAAAGTTTTAGGTTTAAAAAATTATAAATACTCTAAAATTTATAAAATGTTTAAACAATTGATAATATATTGTTTTATGAAATTCAATTATGTAAAACATAAATTAATATCAGGGAAAACTAACAGTTTAATGCTTGAATTACAAGAAGACATAACAACTGGAAAAAGTGATGTAATAACATTATTAAGAAAAGCAAGAATAATTGCCAATCTGGAATCAAATGAATTTATGGAATGGATCACTAAAGAACTTGATGGTTATGGATTGAATGAAGATATTCCAGAATATAGGAAAATAGAATGCTCAATCAGAGATACAATTCATGGAGATTTTCAAAGAGGAGTTCAAATTTCTAATTCACCGCTTAATTTGAAGCCTCAAATAAAGAACATGACCCAAACAGTAACTATTTATTTATCCATTATGGAATTAAAAAATATTTGTGATGATAATGAAAATCCAAGAATCAAAATTACTTTGTCCCCTCAAATTGAAAATGAATCAAGAAAACCTATTGATTTCACTGTGATTTGCACTAAATCCCAGCTTAAAACTATCATTGACCATGTTATAAATGAACTTCTTGATTGGTTATTAAAACTTTCAAAAAAAGGAAGTCTTGTGGAAAATTTTTCAGCTCCAGATGATGAAAAATCTATAGCAAAATCAGAGAAATTTAATTCTCCTATTTATATAAATAATTCAAATGTGCAAATTGGAAACTATAATAATCAAACAAATACAAATGAGTTGAAAAACGAGTTGAAAAACGATAAACCAAATTCCACATTATTAAACAAGTGTGTTACTTCATTAAAAAGCATTTTTGAAGGATTGAGTGGAAATATTCTTGCTCAACTTTTACTTCAGTATATTGAAAATATAATAAGTTTATTATCTAATATTAAGTTATAATAAATTTTAAAAATTTTTTAGTTATAATAAACTATTTAATTAAAAGTTATCATTTTAATTTATAAAAAAAAGTATGAAAATATCAAGAATAATATTTTATTAATTATAAATCATTTTTAAATATTTAAAAAACATTTAAAAAAATATCTAAAAAATATCTAAAAATATCCATTTAAATGAAGTAATTCAATAGATACTATTGCAATTACAGTTATTACCATTATGAAATAGTTAGTTTTTAAAAAAATAGCTTCTTGATTGAAACTAACAGCTTCACCAGTGTAACCTCTTCCCAACATTGCAAAATAGACGATTTCTCCTTTTTCAAATGATTTTAAAAATAACATCATTACAGTATAAGCTATTTGTCGAATTCTCCATAAATAGCTTGTTTTTTTATTCCAAATATCAAAACATCTTGTTTTTTGAGCATTATTGATATTTTTTAATTCATCAAAGAATAAAAATAAGTATCTAATGGTCATAGATAAAATCATAGCTATTTCTTTTGGAAAACCTAATTTTCTTAGTGAATTAACAATTTTATCTAAAGGAGTAACTGAAGAAAGCAGGACAACAGCACTAAGACATACAACAAGTCGTATGATGAGTAAAAGCCCAAAATCAATTCCTTCTGCAGTTATTGTTAGTCCAAAAGGTAAAGTGTATAATATATGTCCTGGTTTGATAAATGGTTGGAAAATAGCTATAAATCCTCCAAAGGGAAGTATTGTTAAAATACGTTTTAGATAAAATTTTATTGAAATTTTTGAGATTAAAACTAAAGCTATTAAGTATATTTCAATTAAAAATAAAACAAATAAATCTGTGGAATAAACGGCATAGATTACTATGAGAAATGTGATGATTAATTTTATCCTACCATCTAAACTATGAATGATACTGTCTTTCCAAGACTCTTGTTCTATTGAATTAATTGAAATGTTCATTATGATCTTTATTTTTAAAATTAATTATTGAAACAAAAACAAAATAATAAAAAATAGATAACTATATGATAAAATAAGAATTAATGATAATTATTAGGTAATATCTATAAATAATATTTATTAAATAATAATTTAAATAATAATTTAAATAATAATTTCGAATCAAAAGATATATTTTGAATTAAAAGATTTATTAAAAGATTTATTAAAATATTAAAATTATATTAAATGAATATTAAAAAAAATAAAATAGAATAGAATAGAATAAATAAAAAGAGAATAATAAATAAAAATTTAATTTTATTGATTAATTATTCTTTTTTTTTAAAATAACACCTATTCCATAAGCTAAAACAAATACAATTATTACTCCAACTGCAATAGCTATTGATCCAGAAATTCCGTCTTCGCCTAATGAAGGAACAATATAATCTGGCATTGGAGCAGAATGAACTTGTTCACTTTCTAATGCTGTAGGATTTATCTTTTCTGTGGCACTTTCAAGTCCATCAGGGTTACTGGATGCTAAAAATGGTGCAAGAACAGCTATTACAATAGCTATTATAACTCCAATAACAATAAAAGTTTTATTTCGTTTATCCATTTTATTTACCTCCTGAAACATTATCTTCATAATCATTAGCATCTATTTTAGCTATTAAATCTGGTCTAAAATTATTAATAGCTACAAATACAATTGTGCTTATTAAACCTTCTCCAACAAGTCCTATCACTAAATGATAAAGTCCCATAAAGAATAATCCTGCTTCAAGTGGGAAAGTTCCTGCTACAAATAGTTCTAATGCACATAATATTGCTGAAATAAATAATGATAAGAAACAAGCTACGAATACTGCTGGGATTTTTGTTATAATATTCTTTAAGTATTTATATCCATAAAATCCAACAAAACTTCCAACAACACCCATGTTGAAGATATTTACTCCAAGAGCAGTGATTCCACCGTCTCCAAATGCTAATCCTTGAATTATTAGGACTACTGCGAGAACTAAAAATCCAGCAAATGGGCTTCCAAGTAAAATAGCTACAATAGCTGCTCCAACCATGTGTCCACTTGTTCCCCATGGTATTGGAATATTCATTGCTTGAATTGCAAATATTCCTGCTGCTAAAACCGCAAGAAGTGGTATTTTTCGATCATCAAGGTTATTTTTCGCCCATTTAACTGCAAAATATCCTACAATTATTACAAGCATATAATAAATTGCACTTTGCCATAAAGGTATAAATCCGTCGGGTATATGCATGATTTTTTCTCCAATATTTTTTATTAATATATTAAATTAATAATTAAAATAATAATTAGACTAATTAATTAAAATAATACTTATAAAATAGAATACTTATAATATAATAATTAATAATATGCTCAAGATATATAGATATCGATAAATATTCTAATTTTTTTTGTATTGAGTAATACTTTTTTTAAATTTATTTATATATATTGTAATACTTGATAAGCCCATATATTTTTTTATTTTACATTTTAAATATAAAATATGAATATTATGAGATTAACAAAGTTTTAAATAGATATTTTATTAAAACAATAATATATAAAGGTTAGGAATGTATTAATAAATGATAAAATATTAGTTAATTTGTAATACAAAATAATGAAAAATATAATTTTTTTTGAAAAATAATAGAAATAAAATCATTAAATAAAAGATGAAAAAAGAAATAATACCAAATAAAGAATTAAATTATAAATAATAATTAAAAAAATAGCTAATAATTAATTAAAATAAATAAAAATCATAAAAAAATTGATTACAATAAAAAATATAAATTTAAATAAGATTTATACGGATTAAATATGAAAACCATAATTATTTTTTATTTTTATAATTATAATGATAAAATATTTCATTTTAAAATTTAAACTCTAAAGTAAAAATCCAAATAAATAGATTAAACAAGTATTTAAATTTGAAATGTTCCATTAATCAATTAAATTCTTAAAATTTTTTTTACAATTAATTAAAATTAGTTTTGATAATTTAAATCTAATCAGAAATAATTTAAAGTTTGTTTAGATTATTAATGGTGTTTAAAACTCTTAAAAATATTAATTCCATAAATTAAAATAGCTACAATAAAATAAAATAAAATATTTATATCTACAAGTCCTGTTTCAACTCCTAAAATAGTATAACTAATTAAAATAGCATAAAGAGCAATGTAAAAATAATTCTTAGTTAATTTAATTAATTTATGTCCAACAGCCAAAATGAAACCCATAAATGCCATACCAATAGCTATTCCTAATCTTCCAAAATCAACAAGCATTGGACCAATTAATGTAGGAGTAACAGTAACAGAACTCCTCCAAGCTATTAATTGTCCAATAATCATTCTTGGGCCTGTTTCGCTTCCAGGAATTGCATTTAATAAAAAACTTCCATGGAATATTCCAAAATCACCAGATATTAAATTTAAAAGATTTAAAACATGCAAAGTGAAGTCAGCTCTTGATTGGAGAGAATAAAACGGACTTGCCATAGCTCCGACATTGTATTCATTGATTAAACGAATATATCCAAGACCAATAATCAAGCCAAGAGCTATTAAAACTCCAAGTATTATTTCCCAAATAGCTAGTATTTTTGAATAATATCCCATTATAATCATTATTAAAATGATTGCCAAAACAGGAGTCCTATAACCTAACAGAATAAGAGTTAAAGAACTTATAGCTATTAGAATAAGAAATCTAAATCGTATTTGCATTAAATTTAACTTTCCAGCATCATAATCCTGAAGATATGAAGAAAATACTAAAGCTATTCCTGGGACAATCAAATATACTGGCATTGTGAGTGCTGGTTTTAAAGTATAACGAAGTGAAGATTTAATTAAAGGAATTCCACCAACAGAAGCTATTGATGCAACAAAAAATACAATTCCAATCAATATAAGTATAAATCCAATAGAATAAATATCTTTTTGTGAAAATATCAAAAATTTATTATTTATATTATCAATATTGGCTTCATTAGTTTTATTTTTATTATTCTTTACATTATTATTAATTTTTCCAGTATTATTATCTTTATTATCTTTATTATCTTTATTATCTTTATTATCTTTATTATCTTTATTATATTTATTATATTTATTATCTTTATTAATGTTATTAGAATCATTATTGATATTATTTAAAACAAATAAATGTAATATTAAGCATCCAATTAAATAAAAAATAAAAGCAATAGCTATATTAATTACTAAATCTATATTTAAAGGAGTTAAAGAAAGAAGTAAAAGTAGTGCGAACACGAAAATAATTATTGGTGGAGAAAATAAATTTGAAGAAATTATTTCGCTTGTTTTAATGTTTTTTTTAATATTTGATAAAAATTTATACTTAACATTATTTTCAATATTATTTTCAATATTATTTTCAGTATCATAATTAAAATTATTAACCTCAGAAATAGTATTAGAAATAGTATTAATATTCTTATTACTTCCAATAACTTTTTTGTTTTTAACAGGATATAAATTAACAAAATAGCTATTTATCCATTGATTTTCAATAAATTTAGCTATATGAAATATTATTGAAAATATTAAGGATTTTTTGAAATTAATTTGAATAATTCTAAATATTTTACTAATAATTAAGTAAAATTCACTCATAAAATTCACTTATACTTTATAAAAAAATAAATAATCTATTATTATAAAAGAAAATACTAAAAATACTAAAAATACTAAAAATACTGAAATTATTGAAATTATTAAACTTATTATTTGCCAAAAATACATAAAGTACATAAAATACTATAAACTAACATAAAATTAAGTTATTTTATCGATTGTTTTAACTTCAAAATTATTTTTTATAATATTTAACTGATTTTCATCACAGTTAAAGATTCTTATGGTCATTGAATTAGTTTCGCCATTAATTGAACTAAAAATAGCTGAAACTGAGGATATTTCATCTGGGGTGGCTTTAATTAAGTATAAATGATCAGATATATCATTTGAATAAATGCTCATCTTTTTAAAGTTATTGAGCATTAAATTATTTAATTTTTGAACATGAATAGAATCTGATTGTTTTATTGCAATATTATTTGTTATTGTAAAATTCATGTTATCTGGAATATTTTTAATTAAATCTGAAAGTTTATTTAATTTAATTGGTTTAACTGTGATGTCTGTGACATTTTTATATTTATTGCCATCAGTTTCCAGAGTGATTTGTTCAATGTATACATCGGATTCTTTAAAGCTTGAATACATAGAAGCCAATACTTTACTCCCATTAACATCTAAAAGAACTTTGACTGCAGAATAGCTATCATCTGCCCATAAAATCGTTCCATCAAGGTCTACTTTTTCATTACTTGTTGCATTGTATCCAATTACCTTAGATTTAACTATATATCCATCTTTATAAAAAGAATAATATTTTGCCATGAATTTTCCTATTGATGAAGAATCAAAGGAAGCAGATTGAGTTTCTGTTTTATCTTCTCCAGTTATTTGAATAAAAGCAAAAATAATAGCTAAAATCACTATAATGATGATGACATAATCAACAATTGTGAATTTCTTTAGTAATGCTTTTAAATTAAATTTTTTCATATTTAACACTTTAATATATTCATAATGGAAGTTTAAAATAATTTTTAAGTTTTTAAAATTAAGTTTTTAAAATTAAGTTTTTATAGTTATTATTAATATTTATATTAATTATAATTAAATATTTGCTAATTGTTGTATGTAATAATAGTATATAAATTAAAAAATAGAAAAGTTTTATTAATAATTTAAAACATAAATTAATATATTATGAAAAATTTTTAAATCTTATCTTGTATTAACAAAATATCGTTTAATACATATATTTATATCTATTCTATATCTATTCTATAATATTTTCTATATTTTTGTAATAATTAATGTAAAACTATTTAAAATAATATATATTTTTCGTTATTTTTTAAAAATAAAAAGAAAAAATTAAGAAAAAATTAAAAAATTAAGAAAAAATTAATTAAAAAAATAAATAATGAAAATTAATAAAATGAAAAATATTAATAAAATTAAAGTTGGGATAAAATGGCAAAAGTTAAAATAATGGAAACAGCACTAAGAGATGCTCATCAATCATTGCTTGCAACTCGAATGAGAACAAGAGATATGTTACCAATAGTTGAAGACTTAGATAAAGTAGGATACTTCTCTATTGAAGCTTGGGGAGGTGCAACATTTGATGTTTGTTTAAGATATTTAAATGAAGACCCTTGGGAGCGATTAAGAGAAATAAAAGATGGATTAAATAATACTCCTCTTCAAATGTTGACACGTGGTCAAAATTTAGTAGGATACAAACATTATCCTGATGATATTGTTGAAAAATTTATAGAAAAAGCTTACAGTAATGGAGTAGATGTATTTAGAGTATTTGATGCTTTAAATGATATTAGAAACATGAAAAAAACAATTGAAGTAGCTAAATCTCAAGGAGCACATGTTCAAGGAACTTTAAGTTATACTATTAGTCCAGTTCATGATTTAGATGATTTTGTTAATTTAGCAAAAGAATTAGAAGCAATGGACTGTGATTCATTAGCAGTTAAAGATATGGCAGGATTATTATATCCTCAAGCTATTTATGAATTAGTTAAAAGATTAAAAGAAGAAACAGACCTCCTTATTAATTTACATTCTCATTGCACAAGTGGAATGACACCAATTAGCTATTATGCTGCATGCCAAGCAGGTGTTGATATTTTAGATTGTGCAATTTCACCACTTTCATGGGGGACATCCCAACCTCCAACTGAAAGTATTGTAGCTGCCCTTGAAAACACACCCTATGATACAGGACTAGATTTAAAACAATTAAATCATATAAAAAAGTATTTTGAAAAAATTAGAGAAAAATACAGTGGACTTTTAGATCCAATAGCTGAAAAAGTCGACACTGATGTTTTAGTCTATCAAATTCCTGGTGGAATGCTTTCAAATCTTGTTTCACAACTTAAACAACAAAATGCTCTGGATAGATATCAAGATGTTTTAGATGAAATGCCAAAAGTTAGAAAAGACATGGGTTATCCTCCACTTGTCACTCCATCAAGTCAAATTGTAGGGGTTCAAGCAGTTTTCAATGTTTTATATGGAAAATACGAAAGAATAAGTAATGAAATGAAGGATTATGTTAAAGGATTCTATGGTCAACCTCCAAAACCAATTAGTGAAGAGATTGTTAAAAAAATCATTGGAGATGACGAAAGAATCACAGTGCGCCCTGCTGATTTATTAGAAGATGAATATGATAAATTCAAAGAATTAGGGGAAGAAAAAGGAATTATCAAAAAAGAAGAGGATATTATCACATTAGCAATGTATCCTGATGTTGCTGAAAAATTCTTAAAAGGTGAAGCCGAAGAAGAAGAAATTCCAGACCCGAAAAAAATAAAATCTGAAGAAGAAGGTGCTGTTCCAAATCAATTCAATGTTGAAGTCGATGGAGATGTTTTTGAAGTTAAAATAACACCAACAGGGCATGTGGCAGTTGAAGAATCTGAAAAGAATCTTCAACCAATTGTTAAAGGTTCCGTTCTTTCAAACATTGCAGGAATAGTTTCCAAGCTATTAGTCAAAAAAGGTGACCATGTAGACATTGGTGATAAAATTGCAGGTATTGAAGCTATGAAAATGGAAAACGATATTATCTCTGAAGTAAGTGGAACAGTTGAAACCATTTTAGTAGACGAACAAGACACCGTAAATGTTGGACAACCATTAATGATCATAAAAGAAGAGGAATGAGTTTTAATATATTTAATATCATATTATTTATTATTAAATTTTAAAAATATATGGTATATATTTACTAAAAATTAATTTAACCTCTATATTTAAGTTATAATAATAAATATTGGTAAATATGAGGTTATAACATGGAAAATGAAATTTCAAAAAAAATTTCAGAAAAAAACTACATATTGGAATTAAAAAACTTTGGAATTGTTAATAATGCATCTATAAACTTAGGTTCATTTGATTTAAGTAAAAACTCCAAAGGATCTTTAAATGTTGTTGGAGGACCTAATAATAGTGGTAAAACTACAATAGCTAAAGTTTTATACTCGTTTTTAGCAACTTTTTCTAATGAAGCTATTAATATTTATGATAATGAAATAAAAAAGTCTATAGATCTGTTAATTAGCGACATAGATTTAACTAAATTTAAACTAAGACGAGAAATTTATCCTACTGTTGATAAAGAAGATAAAATATCATATATAAATTCTATTAATTCTGTGAGTTTCACTATATTTAAAGATAAAAATTCTAAGGACTATTCAAACTTATCCCATTTTTTAGATGCTTTAAATGATTTTAAATTTAAATTCCAAGGGTTAATAGATGAAAATAATTTTGATTACGAAATTTTATTAGAAAATATTTTTGGATTAAAAAAAACAATTGAACAAAGTGAATTTGGAATATCTATAGTTTCTAAACGAATTGAAAATATTATTAATGGTATTGAATCTAAAGATGATTTTTTAGTTGCCATATTTGAAAACTTTGAAATGTTTTTATCCCAAGAATTCGGTAAAAATGATTATAAAAATTTTTTTAAAGATATTGAAAATTTTGAAAACAATGACAATAATAATGATTTGTTTAAAATATTAAATTTATGTTTACATTGTGGTAGCCATAAAGAAATTATACTTGGATACAATGGAAATGGTGGATTTATTACTTCTGCTAATGCTTCAAAATTCCATATTGGAGATATATATTATATTGAAACACCATATATTTTAGATTTTTATAATTCTATGGTTCATGATTATTATCCTAATTATCATCAAAATTCTTTAATTGAAACATTAATATCTCCTAAGGACGATGAATGGATTTTTAAAAGAAATGATGGAAATAATAACAAAATAAATGAGGATAATAATGTTATTAACGGAGAAATAATCTTCGATAATGATAATGAACAATTTGTTTTTGTTAATGATGATGGGGATATAATTACTGCAAATAATGTTGCTGCAGGTATTAAAACTATTGGAATACTTCAAAATTTATTTAGTCGAAATTTAGATGATAATAGTGTAATTATAATGGACGAACCAGAAGTCAATTTACATCCAAAATTGCAAGTTGAATTAGCAAGAATCATAATTGAAAAAATAGCTAATGATAAGATACATTTTCATATAAATACTCATAGTCCTCAATTTATAGAATCAATACAATCTTATTCAAAACTTTATGGATTGAAAGATGTTAATTATTATGTAACTAAAGAAGTTGATTCATCTGGAAAATTTAATTTTATTCCTTCAAATAGTTCTGATCTTTGCAATGTGGATTCTGATGATATTGATGCTATTTTTAATCATTTGAATGAGGCATTTAATGTCATTGATGGAATTTCTGGAGAAATTGCAGCGAAAAATGTTTTAAAAACAGAGTAATGGTTTTTATTATTTCTAAAATTAGAGTATTTCAAAGAAAGTATTAATTATTTTAAAAACCAAGCAAAATACTGCCAGTTTGCAAAAGATTTATCTTATACTGGAAATGACAATTTTAATTGCTAAAAAAGTTAATGTTAATTATGATACAAAATGAAACATCCAAAATGAAATCTCCAAAAAGTTTTTACACTAAGAATTATCCATAAATGTGCTTGTAATAACCAAGAGAATTTAAATAAGTAATAGCTGAACTTCTACTATCGAATTCATTTACTTTTTTAATTACTTTATTTTTTAATTTTGAAGCAACAAGCCATGTATTTTCTTTAGTTAAATATAAAATTTTTACTAATCCCATACTATTTCTAAACATTTCTTTCATAATCTTCTCCATTAAGTTTTAAATAGACTTTTATATTGCATATAATGTTTGTTTTAAATTTATCTAAATATTTTCTATATATAATTAAATTTTAGCATAATTATCTATTCATTCTCTAATTTTCTATTAATCATCATCAGCATTGTTGCTGGAACTATTATCATTATTATAACTTTTAAAAAATTTAATGTCATTTACTTATTTCCACAAATATTGTTCTTTTATTTTTTTTATTATGTTATTTATTATTTATTATTCTATTATTTATTATTCTATTATTTTTTCTTTTATTTTATTAATATTCATTTTATTATTTTTATTTTATTCTTTTATTTCATTATACTCTTTTTAATCAACTCTTTTAGCTATTGCAATGTTTTAAATAAAATTTAGTATTTTATATCTTGTTATTTTTTCATTTTATAAATCTTAAAAATTTTCTTATAATAATTCTTGAAAAAAATAATCTTTATTTTCTTATTATAAATATTATTTTATTTTTCATCATATATAAATGTTTTGATTTCGTTTATAAAAATTATTTTTAAATATTTTAAAAGTATCTTATTTTCATAATAGCTATTTAATTCATTTTTTGTATTATTACAAATAATTTGATTTTTAAAAAAAACAATGCAAAATAAAAGAAATAGAAACTTATTTATTATATAATTTTAATAATTAAACATGTTCATTTTATTGAAGTATTATGCTAACTCAAATAAATTTAAATAAACTTAATTAAACTTAAATGAATTTAATTAAACTTAATTAAACTTAATTAAACTTAAATGAACTTAATTAAACTTAAAAACACAATGTTTTTTTTAAATTATTTATTTAAATGTTTTATGGTGTGAAATCAATGTTTAATAGCTTTATAGATTTTTATATGTTGTTAAAAAAGAATTTAGATGATTGTGAAGTTCCTTATCCCGATTATATTAATAACTTTCCAAAAATATTCAAATTACTTTTAGATTTATTAAAATATCCTGAAATTACAAAAAAAGAACGTTTATTAATCTCTGCCGCAGTTACTTATGCTGTTTTACCTAATGATTTTATTCCAGAGAAAAATTTAGGTCCCTATGGCTATGTTGATGATATTTTTGTATGTGTTTATGTCCTAAAAAAGATTGAAGAAATTCGTGGATTAAAACTTTTAGAAAAAGTATGGGAAGGAGACAATAGTTTTGTAGATATATTAGAACTATCTGAATCTAAAAGTAAAGACTTTTTAACCAGTAAAGATTCAAATATAGTAAAAAAAATACTTAAATTTGTAGGATTAATTGATTAAGGTTTTAAATTTCTTTTAATAAGTATTTTGGATATTTTTATATTCTTTCATATTTGCATAATTTTTCATAATCTTATACTTTTTTATACTCTTATAATTCTTTTATATTTTTTTTATTTTTATTATTATTCTTTTTAAATTATTAAATTTTATTTTACATAATAATTTTAATCTTAAATAGTTTAATTAACTAAAATATTTAAATAAATAAGAATTAAATAATTAAAAGTGTTTAAAGTAAATTATTAAAAAATTTATTTTGTAATATTTAATTCAAAAAATTTATAAACATTATGTTTATAATATTACTATATCAATAAATTAAACAAATTAACAATAACTTATTGAATTTATATTAATTACATGATTATATAGTTTTAATAAATTATAAGTTTTAATAAATTATAAGTTTTAATAATGAATAATACATAATATAATTCATTTAAAATAAATAATAAAGATAAAATATGATATAAATCTAAAATAGGATATAACTATAAAATAAAATAAACTATAAACTCTATGAAGTGAAATATATGAGAAATAAAATGATTAAAAAGATTTTTTCAATGATTCTTATAGTGTCTGCAATGATGATTTTTACAATAGGTATGACATCAGCGAGTTCTGAAAAAATAACTAATGGAAATGGATATTCACAAATTACTTATGACAATAAGTATTATACTATTGAGAAAACCAATTTTTTTAAGGAAAATAACCAAGGTGGTTTATCAGACCCTAATGAATATTACTTATTAAACTTAAAAACCTCTATGAAAAATAAATACAAGATTAATAGTGCAAAAATCTCTTATTATCATTATTATAGTGATGATAAAATCGATGATGGTGAAGTTCAACGTGAAACGAAATATATAACTATTAAATCCAAAGATAAATCTTCAATATATATTAAAGCACCTAATACATCTAAAGATTATTATGAAATACATAGCGCAACTATAAGTTTCACTAAAAATGGAAAAAAAGCAACAACAAATGTAGTTCAACCAAAAAAATATACATGGACATATAATAAGTTATTAACTGGTAAAACTGCTAAAGTAACAATTAATCAAAAAGGTTATGGGACTTATGGTGCTTATCAAGACAATTATGAAATAACTACATATAATAAATTAAAAATTACTACAAAAAGTTCTAAATATCATATTAAATCTGTTAAACTTTATTATTATGATCCCAAAACTTTTAATATCAATTCATTTACATTTAAAGGAAACGGTAAAACTGTGATGACAATTATCGCTCCACATAAGTATCTTCAAATATATTGCTTGAATTTGAAATTAAGTTATTACTAATGAAAATAGATTATTTAAATTTATTTTTTTTTAAATTTAATTTTTTATTAATTTTATTTTTTTAATTTTTTATTAATTTTATCAACGATTATTAATTCTCTTTAAAAATTATGATTAAAATAAAACTTTTTAATAAAAATATTCCAATTAAAAAGGATATTAAACTATTAGGTTTCTTATAGTTTTTAATTCTTATACTTTTTTTTTAAATTTCCAATATCCCTCATTTATAAACCATAGTTAGTTAATTTTTTAGTATTGCTTATTATGCTGTGGCGAATATGATTATATTAATTGTAATTTTAGCTATTTCATTTATAATAATTTTTGGAAAATCATTTTTATCTAAAATCATAGATAAACCTAAAAAACATATTGCATCTTAATCCCATCATTGAGTTTATTGCTATGCGATAATTAGTTTTTAATATATTGTAATATTGCCAAGTTTTGGGAGAGTGAGATAAGTTAAAATAAAAAAAAAGTTTATTTATGCATAAAAATTAATCTATTTCACGCATATTGTATATCAAACCAATAGCTCTACTTTCAAAAACTAAAAAGAAAGGAATTATAATTAAAGTAGCTATTAATGAAAAAAATAAAATAAAGAGTCCTCCTGAAATAAAAACTATAATTTATTATTTTATTTATTTTTTAAAGAGTTTAAGAAAATGTCAACTATAATTAGAGAAGCAAACCAATTATCATTAAAAAATTTCGAAAATCCCGACGAAGAACTTGCATACTGGTTTGCACAGCAAAGAGAAAAAGCATATCAAGCAGAAAAAGAGATTTATAATGATAAAATTGCACAAAAAGATGAAATAATATTAATGAAAGATGAGGAGCTTGTAATAAAGGATTAAGAGCTTTTAATGAAAGATGAGGAGCTTTTAATGAAAGATGAGGAACTTAAATCAAAAATAGATCAAATAGCTATTAATCTAAAAAATCAGAATATCTCATTAGATTTTATTTCAAAAACTACTGGGCTGACAATTAAGGAAATAGAAAATTTAAAATAGCTATTTTTTTATCTTTTGATTTGTCAAAAACTGGTTAATAACAGAGATATTCTATTTTAAAGTATGTAATATGCATTATAGCATTTTATTGAGCAAAAAAATAAGTACTTATATTTATTGATTTGATAATGGGAGTAATTTAATTTTTTAAAATAAAATAATTTTATTGATATTAAATTTATTATTAAACACAATTATAGTATTACTATTTATAATAGTTATTACATATTTTATATAAATATATGATAAAATATTAAAAATTAAAATAATTTTATTAATTTTTGGGTTTTTTATTAATATATTTTTATTTCATATTTTAGGTTTATTTGATATTTTAGGTTTATTTGATATTTTAGGTTTATTTGATATTTTAGGTTTATTTGATATTTTAGGTTTATTTGATATTTTAGGTTTATTTGATATTTTAGGTTTATTTGATAATTTAAGATTATTTAATAAGTTTAAAAAGGTTTAAATTTAAAAAAATCTAATAAATTAAAATTAATATAATTGAGGAAGATAGTTATGAATAATAACAAAGACACTAACAATGATCTCAACAATATTGAGAATGAAATTGATATTGAGGAGAATAAAGTCAACAATGATGAAAATGAAGTTAACAATATTGAAAATGAAGTTAATGATGATGAAAATGATGAATTAAAAGAAAATCTAGACATGGGGTTTGATGATTTTAAATATGAGAGTAGTAAAAACAAAATAGTATTGTCATCTCCAGATGGATTTAAAGTTTTCAGTGATTATGCCAATGAATACTGTAGAGAATATTATGAAATGACTGATGATAATGATCTGGAAAATCTTAAAAATAGCTATAATACTTCTGTAAAACCAAATATGGATAGTTTAGAATTAGTTGATGAAGTTATTATAATAAACAGTCCAGAATATTCAATGAAATTAGAAGAATTTGAGGATAATAAATTGTATCATCACTATGAATATACTGATGCTGAATCAACTAAATTTTGGGGTGACCGTGATGGTGCAATAAATATGTTTATTTTAACTCTTGAAAATTTAAATTTATATAAAACAAATTTTTATAGTCATAGCAGTTTCAATGTAAGCTATTTAGAAGATATAGATTATATAAAATCAGTTCAAAAAGATATAGAAAAAAATAAGCAAAAAAATCAAGACACGAATATTGATAAAAACTTAAAAAAGGTATTAAGTGATGATTTACAATTTATTGTAAAAGACGGTAAAATCCCACATGCTGAATTTGCAAATGTCGTCTATATTAATCGAGATTTAGATATTAAACAATTATTATATATCTATAGGGAAGTTGTTTTAGATAAATTATTTTTGACTGATGGATTAAGACTTCCAAGATATTTAGCAGATTTGGCTCATGAAAAAGACTTTTTAACAATAATATGTAAGAAATCTAAAGAAGATATTAAAATCCAAAATGAAGATTATAACTCAAATAAAGTTACTACATGGCAATTAAGACTTATAACCAATAAAATTCGTGATATAATTAACAGTAATGTTGCTGGTTTTCTCCGTAAAAATAAAGTTAATCCTGGCATTTTAGATTATATTGAAAGTAAAGGCATAGAAATAAAAGACTTAGTTGAAGCTGGAATGGAGTTAGTTGTGGGTGTTGATGAAAATGAGGAAAATTTAGATGAAATAAGAAGAAAACTCTATCAACAAATATTAATTTCATTAAATGACCTTAATATAATAACTTTAATCATGGCTGCCTTTAGAGTTGAGGAAGATTTATTGCTCCATAGGATAAGTGAAGTGGATGTTGATGACGATCCTGCACAACTGTTCACTGATGAAGTTTTTGGTTTAGCTATTGCTAATCACATAGCTGGAACTAAAGCTATCTTTAATTTTAAAAGATATGATGAAGAAAAACCAGGAATATTAAAAGAGCTTCCTCCAATGACTGATGATGTCTTTGCAGGACTAATAGCTGGTTGTATGAGTAAAATATTTGAGGACGATTAAATAATGATTTCTATTTGAAAATTTTAAGATTTTTTTTAATTTGACAGTATAGTAGTATAATTAAATTTAAATATTGTTTCAGATAGTATTATTTGGTGATAAATATGATTAATGTAAGTATTAATGATAATTTATTCAAATATATTCAAATATATTCATAAACTTGCTGAAGTAAGAAACATCTCTGAAGAAAGTTTAATTAATGAAATTTTAACTCAAAGAGTTGCATATTTTAAACGATATTACTCTGAGTTTTTAAGGACATTGATATTTAAAATAAGAACCTATTGATGGAAAACTATTGTGAGATACTTTAAATTCTTGATAGGAGATATGAAGAGATACGGATTATAATCCCAAAATTCTTCCAAAAACAGCTTAATATAGTCATATTTTATTAAAAATCTTTAAAATTTTAAAATTTATTTGGTAAATGTATTATTTATAATATTTGATATTATTTAAATTATTAAACTCATTATTTTTAAAAATAAACATTTTAAAGACATAAATAATAATGCTTAAATCTGAAAATATAAAAAACTAATTGGATTTGAAAATTTTACCTGTAATTTTATCTCTTATTTTATCTCTTATTTTATACACTTTAAAATTTATTTATCCTAATAATATGTTTAATTTCATGTTCAGATGTTCAAATATGTTTATAATCTATTTCATTTTTGTCTTGCGATATTTTTCACCACAAAGAGTAGTAATAACTATTTTAGAATAGTATTTAATGAATAAATTTAATATTTTATTTTCTATAATTGTATAATGAATTTTTATTAGCAATATTAATAACACTAACTTCAACATCAATATTAAAATTTATAGTTCATTGGAATGGATATTTCTAATATATGGAACACCTTATAAGTTTATTGCAATTAAAAAATATGTTTCCACACACTATTTATAACTTTTTAACCAATTTTAAAACACTACAAAATTGTAATGATTAAATTGAAGATTATAATTGTTCAATGAAAGAAAAATTTGAAGATAATAAATATATAAATCCATTATATGCTTTTTTTTAAATATTTAAAGAAAATAAAGGGAATTATTTTTTGAATATTAAAATCATTTATAAAACTTTATATATGATGTTTGTCTTATTATTAATTATTTGTATAATAATTGATATAATTAATTTATTATTTCTGTTATTTTATTTTTGGAAAAAGAAACTATTTAGACCTCTCTCACAGCTATTGTTATTTTAATTATTTGTTTTTTTTGTTAAAATTCCAAATATAATTTGAATTGTTCACCCCATTTTTTTTATTTTTCCAAATTATATTATTTTTTTATAAATTGAGTAGCTTGAATATTATTTTTTGGTATAGTATTTATTTTAATTGGGTTTTTGGGTGAAATAGTGATGAGAGTGGGTTTTAAATCTGTATGTATTTTTTTGAGAATAAAAATGGTAAATGGTATTTATTTTGCTTTTTTATCTTTTTTTATGGTTTTAATTTTGTTTTGTGGGTCTGTTTCTGCTATGGAGTATGTTGTGGGTGGTGATAGTTTTGTTGATGTTCAAAATGCTGTGGATTCTGCTGGTGGAGGTGATGTTTTAAATTTGATAAATAATACTTTTTATAGTGGTGGAATGGAGATATTTATTAATAAAACTCTTGTAATTCAGGGTGTTAATGGAACGTATGTAACACTGGATGGTGATAATAAAAATCGTATAGTTAGAACTGGTAATAATGCAACTGTGACTTTTCGTAAGGTTATTTTTAAAAATGGTTTTTTGGATGGTAGTGGTGGTTCTGGTGTTTATGCGAATGGTAAGGTGATTTTGGAGGGTTGTGGTTTTATAAATAATAGTGGTGAATCTGGAGCTGCTATTTTTTTATCAGGTGGTGCGAAATATTCAAATATTACAGATTGTTATTTTAAAGAAAATAAAGCTATTTATGAGGGTTCTGATGGTTTTGTGGAAGGTGGAGCTATTGATATTCATACCAGCAATGTCTTCATAAAAAGTTCTATATTTGAAGATAATGAAGCATTGGATACTGGTGGAGCTATAAGTCTTATAACTGATTCTCTGGGGTCTATTATTGTTAATTGTAGTTTTAATAATAACCATGCTCGTTATGGTGGTGCTATTAGGATTATTAATACTGAGGTAAATATTTCTGATTGTAAATTTTCAAATAATTCAGCAGAAACTTCATCTGGAACTATGTATATTAAAGACTCAAAAGTAAATATAAATAGTTCCATATTCCTAAATAACACTGCTAATACTTATGGAGGTGCTATTTATGATATTTTCACTAATTTATCAGATTCCTATTTAAATATTGTTAATTCGAATTTTATAAACAATAGTGCTAATTATGGTGGAGCTATTAATTCTAATGAAACATTAAATATTAATAAATCTAATTTTACAAATAATCAAGCAGATAATAATGGTGGTGCACTCTATACAAACATGAATTTGGATGTAATGGATTCCTATTTCGTGGATAATTATGCTGTTAATTATGGTGGAGCTATTCGCACTAATTCTCAGTTAAATATCTTAAATTCTAGTTTTAATAATAATTCTGCAAGCAATAGTATAATATATGCTGTGGATTTAAATATTTTATTTTCTAAATTCATAAATAATCGTGTCAATGGAAATAATAGTGTTGTTTATTCAAATAATACGAATTTCATTATGTATAATCTTTTTAAAACAAATAATGGAACAGCTATTATATTTAATGGGTTAAAATCTCAAGTTATAGGTAATAATTTTACAGATAATACAAATAATGGTATTAATAGCTTTAATCTTCAAAAATCTTTGATAGATAATAATATTTTCAATAATAATGGTGGTATAGGTTTAGATATTATAGGTAATTCGAATATTGTCTATAATAATGTTTTTAATGGTAATAGTATAGGTTTAAATCTAAATGGAAATAATACTAATTTTACAAATAATCGTGTTAATAACAATAAGAATGATGGTGTTAGATTAACAGGTAATAATATAGACTTTATTTCTAATAATATTTCTTCAAATAAGAATAATGGTTTATTATTTGATGGAAATAATCCTATAATCTCGAATAATATTTTTAATGATAATAATTATGGTTTTAATGCTAAATCGTTATCTTATGGAGTTATTAATGATAATAGCTTCTTAGAAAATCATAATACTGCATTATATTCTGCTAAAGGAAATAATAATAATATTTATAACAATATTATTGATAATAATCTTATTGGCATTAATATTGATGGAAATAATATTAATTTTACAAATAATCATGTTGTTAATAGTGGTGATGATGGTGTTAGGTTAACAGGAGATAATATTAGGGTTATTTTTAATAATATTTCGTTAAATAAGAATAATGGTTTATTGTTTAGTGGTAGTAGTCCTGTTATTTCTGATAATGTTTTTTGTGGTAATGATTATGGTGTTTATGCTAAATCTTTGTCTTATGGGGTTATTAAGGATAATGGTTTCTTAGAAAATTATAATACTGCATTATATGCTAAAGGATCTCATAATAACATCTATAACAATACTATTGACAATAATAATATTGGTGTTAATCTTAGTGGAAATTATGTTAATTTTACAAATAATCAGGTTATTAATAGTGGTAATGATGGTGTTAGGTTAACTGGTAATAATATTCGTTTTGTTTCTAATAATATTTCTTATAATGTGTATAATGGTTTGTTGTTTAGTGGTGGTAGTCCTGTTATTTCGGGTAATGTTTTTTGTGGTAATGATTATGGTGTTAATGTTAAATTATTGTCTTATGGTGTTATTAATGATAATATATTTTTAGATAATCGTAATGTGGGTTTATATTCTATTAAATGGGATAATAATAGGATTTACAACAATAAATTTGTTAATAATGGTATTGGTGTTAATGTTAGTGGAAATAATATTAATTTTACTAATAATCTGGTTATTAATAGTGAAACTGATGGTGTTAGGTTAATGGGTAATAATATTAGGTTTGTTTCTAATAATATTTCTTTAAATAATGGTGATGGTTTATTATTTGATGGAAATAGTCCTGTTATTTTGGGTAATGTTTTTTGTGGTAATGATTATGGTATTGATGGTAAATTATTGTCTTATGGTGTTATTAATGATAATATATTTTTAGATAATCGTAATGTGGGTTTATATTCTGTTAAATTGGATAATAATAGAATTTATAACAATAATTTTTCCAATAATAGTATTGGTGTTAATATCAGTGGAAATAATATTAATTTTACTAATAATCTGGTTATTAATAGTGAAACTGATGGTGTTAGATTAACTGGCAATAATATTCGCTTTGTTTCCAATAATGTTTCTTATAATGCCGATAATGGTTTGTTGTTTAGTGGTGGTAGTCCTGTTATTTCGAGTAATGTTTTTTTTGGTAATGATTATGGTGTTAATGTTAAATCAGTGTCTTATGGAGTTATTAATGGCAATGTATTTTTAGATAATCGTAATGTGGGTTTATATTCTGTTAAATGGGATAATAATAGGATTTATAACAATGAATTTATTGATAATGGTCTTGGTGTTAATGTTAGTGGAAATAATGTTAATTTTACTAATAATCAGGTTATTAATAGTGTAACTGATGGTGTTAGGTTAACTGGGGATAATATTCGTTTTGTTTCTAATAATGTTTCTTATAATGTGGGTAATGGTTTGTTGTTTAGTGGTGGTAGTCCTGTTATTTCTGATAATGTTTTTAAGGATAATAATTATGGTGTTAATGTTAAATTGGTGTCTTATGGTGTTGTTAGTGGTAATGTATTTTTAGATAATCGTAATGTGGGTTTATATTCTGTTAAATGGGATAATAATAGGATTTACAATAATGAATTTATTAATAATGGTATGGGTGTTAATGTTACTGGTAATAATGTTAATTTTGCTAATAATCGGGTGATTGGTAGTCATAGTGATGGCGTTAGTTTAATGGGCAATAATATTCGTTTTGTTTCTAATAATATTTCTTTGAATGTGGGTAATGGTTTGTTGTTTGGTGGTAGTAGTCCTGTTATTTCTAATAATATGTTTTATGATAATGGTTTTGGTGTTAATAGTAATTCTTTGTCTTATGGTATTATTAATGGCAATAGGTTTTTAGATAATCGTAATACGGCTTTATATGCTAAAGGATCTTATAATAATATCTACAATAATGCTATTGATAATAATGGTATGGGTGTTAATGTTATTGGAGATAATGTTAATTTTACTGATAATCAGGTTGTTAATAGTGATGATGATGGTGTTAGCTTAAGTGGTAATGGTATTCGTTTTGTTTCTAATAATATTTCTTTAAATTGGGGTAATGGTTTGTTGTTTGGTGGTAGTGGTTCTGTTATTTCTGATAATATGTTTTATGGTAATTATTATGGTGTTAATGGTGAATCTTTGTCCTATGGTATTATTCGTGATAATGTTTTCTTGAATAATCGTAATATGGGTTTATATGCTAAAGGTAGTGGTAATAAGGTTTATGGTAATGATTTTTCTGATAATTTTATGGGTGTTAATCTTATTGGTGCTAATGTTAATTTTTCTTTTAATACTGTTGAAAATAGTGATTGGTATGGTGTTAAATTTAGTGGGGATAAGTTTTATTGTGTTTTTAATAATTTTACAGAAAATAAGATGGATGCTGTGAGTGTTAGTGGTGATTCTCTTGTTTTTGAGAGAAATAATGTTAATAATAATCTTGTAGAATCTACAATTAATTATATTGTTTTGATTAAAGGAGATAATGCTAAAATATGTCATAATGTGGTTAAAAATAATGAGTATGATGGTATTAGGTTAATGGGTGATAATGCAGTTATATACTATAATAATATAAGAAATAATAAGTATAATGGTTTAGTTATAAGTGGAAAGAGTGCTAATATTCGTTATAATAATATTTCTTATTCTAAAAATTATGGACTATCTTTACAAGGAAATAATGGAGTAATCTATAGTAATAGGATATATAATAATAAAATAGGAGTAGATTTAAACGGCAATCTTAATAAAATCTATAAAAATATAATTAATTATAATAAAAAAGAAGGATTATACTTTAAAGGACATAATTCAAGGATTTTAGATAATTATTTTAATCATAATATTCACAATGGAATTATAGGAGAAGGAAATAAGAATTTAATTAAAGATAATTTGGTTTTTAATAACTCTAAAGGTGGTAAATATTGTGCAATATACTTTAAAGGAAACTACAACAACTATACCACAAATAAGATTCAAAACAACCATTTTCATGGATTACATATTGTAGGGGGTAATAATCGTGTAGTGCATTCTGTTTTTAAAAGTAATAAATATGCACAATTGGTTTTAGATGGAAATAAGAATATATTATATAATATTAGTGTAATGGATGGTGGTGATTCGGGATTAGTGATACATGGAAATTATAATATTGTTTTAAATAGTGAATTGCAGAAAAATCAGCATTCTGGAGTTATATTAAAAGGAAATAATAATCAAATTAATAAAACAACTATTAATTTGAATAAGTATATGGGAATATATGTTAATGGATATAGGAATTTGTTATTTCAGAATATAATACGCTCAAATGCTTTGGGAATTGGTCATTTAAATGGTAAAAACAATTACTACATTTTTAATAATATTGTTAATGAGAAATATAATTTGTATTTGTCTAAAGGTTCAGTAACTGCTGAATATAATTGGTGGGGAAAAAATGCAGTATTTGGTGTTAAAAATGTGAAAATAAAAAAATATGTCATTGCAAAATTAGTAGCATCTGATGAATTGAAGTTAAAAAAAATTTATAATATTTATATTGTATTTGTGGATAATGATAATAAAAAATTATTAAGAACTATACCGTCATTGGGTGTGAAGTTCTTATTTAATGGAGAAATACAATACACTTCACGTATAGTGTCTAAGAATTATGTGAACAATAAAATAAGAGTGAAAGAATATGGAATATATGCTTTATATGCTCAAATAGATTATCAGAAACTATATAAACGCTATATTGGTGATAGTGGTAAAAAAGTAGTGGAATTATCTCAATTTATTAAGAATATCTTTAAAGAAGAAGGTGTTAAACCCAGTAATAATATGGTTAATAGTGTATATGGTGATATATCTAAGGATATAGATAAAGAGAGTAAGAAAGAGATTATACAGAATAATAATGATAATTGGGTGGATAGTTTGTTTTCATTGGGTAGGGGATGGTATAATGCTAATGTTCCTAAGGGTTCTAGTTTAAGGGATGGAACAATACCATTTACACCAACACCTTTAGGTGTATTACAGTATTATCTTACAGGTAAATTTACAGATGCTATGAGAAATAGTAATGGTGATATATGGGCATTTTTTGATTATCCTATACTGGATATATATGGATATAGTCATTTCGATGATTTTAGTATTGCGGGTATTCCTATGGGTGATAATATTAAATGGTTTTTGGATTTTATGTTTAATATTGATGAAAATGGGGAAATGAGTATTGGAGGTGCTTTAACGAATGCAGGATTAGCATTATTAAGTATTTTCACAGCAGGAACAGGAGGAATAATAGTTAAAGGTCTAAGTTTAGGAGGAAAGCTATCACTCACAAAATTAATACCTCAAGGACTACTTAAATACCTACCTAAAATCACAAAATACTTAGAACCTATTATAAAACCAATATCAAATTTTTTTAAAAAATTAAATTTTAATCCTGTTAAAACATTGAAAGATTGGGGTATGAGTGTTGTTAATTTGATTGGTGGTAATCCTGTTTCTTTAATTGTTAAGGGTTTAAAATCACTTAAGAAGAATACTATTGATGTTGTTGTGGATAAGTTGGGAGTTCTTTATGATGTTGCTAGAATAGCATTTGATGGTTTTGGAGGATTTATAAAAGTTGCAAATTCCTACCTACAAAAGGTATATAAGAATATTATTCCTAAAACTTCTTTTGAAAAAGCTATTAAAGGGGTGTCTACATATTTAGCTAATCAATTAAATGTTAATGCAATAGAGAAAGCTATTAAGGACGGACCTAAGAATATATCTAATGCAGTGAAATTTGTTGCAAATGGTGTTGGAAGTATAGTTAGTGTGGCAAAAAATGTTGTGATAAATAAAGCTAAGGGTGTTGTTAGTACAATAAAAAATACTACAAAGAGTGT
>JAISIT010000278.1 GCA_031261915.1 Candidatus Methanoflexus mossambicus | reverse complement strand
ATAATTATTAATAAATACAGAACCTGAAAGATTACAAAACCCAAGATCAAAAATTCTAATACTACCAATAGCACCACCAAAATTTGCATAATTATTCTCAAAAATAGAATCAATAATATGTAAATAACCTTCCTGATTATAAATAGCACCACCAAGATCACTTGCAGAGTTATTAGTAAAATTAGAATTATAGACATTCAATATACCCTCCCAATAATTCCAAATAGCACCACCATCATCATTACCTGCAAAATTACCAATAAAGTTAGAATTATTAATATTTAGAATAGTACCCATATTATGTATAGCACCGCCACCAAGTGTAACCCCATAATTATCTTTAAAAATAGAATCACTAATACTCAAAATAACACCACCATTATTATAAATAACACCACCACCACTATTTGCAGAGTTATTAGTAAAATTAGAATTAGCAATATCTAAACTACCACCATTAAGATGAATAACACCACCATCACCACTATTTGCAGAGTTATTAGTAAAATTAGAATTAGCAATATCTAAACTACCATAATCATTATAAATAGCACCACCACTACCTGTTGCAGAATTATTAGTAAAATTAGAATTACTAATATTTAAACCACCCTTATTATAAATAGCACCACCATTATATGCAAAATTATCATTAAAAATAGAATTAGCAATATCTAAACTACCACCATTAATATAAATAGCACCACTATATGCAGAATTATCATTAAAAATAGAATTATCAATATCTAAAATAGCAACATCATTATAAATAGCACCACCACTATCTGTTGCAGAGTTATTAGTAAAATTAGAGTTAATAAGATTTAAATAACTATTATCACCATTATAAATAACACCACTATTGGCTGCAGAATTATCATTAAAAATAGAATCACTAATATTCACATTACTATTAACACCAGTAGTATAAATAATCGCATTATTTGTTGCCAAATTATTAATAACCTTAGAATTATGAATACTCAAATTACCCCAATTAGCAATAGCTACTCCATTAGTTCCATAATTATCCTTAAAAATAGAATTATCAATATCTAAACTACCAGTAGTATAAATAACACCACCATAGTTATCTGCATGATTATTAGTAAAATTAGAATCAAAAATTGTTAGATTTCCAGTATTATAAATAACACCACCATCAACTGTTGCATGATAGTTAGTAAAATTAGAATTCCTAATATTTAAACGACCATTATTATAAATAGCACCACCTTTAGTTCCTGGAGAATATATATTAAAATTAAAATTCGTAATATTTAAACTATAAACCCTACCAGGAGGAGCATTATAAATAAGACATCCATAGTCTGCAGAGTTATTAGTAAAATTAGACTTATTAATACTTAAAATACCACCAGCAGTATAAATAACACCACCATTATCATTTGCAGAGTTATTAGTAAAATTAGAATCAACAATTGTTATATTACCAGTAGTATAAATAACACCACCATCAACTGTTGCAGAATTATCATTAAAACTAGAATTACTAATATTTAAAATACCAAGATTACTACCACTATAAATAACACCACCACCAGCATTACTCCCAAAAACAGAGTTATTATTAAAAATAGAATTACTAATACTTAAATTAAAACTACCATAATTATCAATAACACCACCACTAGTTCTTGCAGAATTATTATTAAAAATAGAATTACTAATACTTATATTACAACCACCCCTATTAAAAATAACACCACCACGACGATTTGAAAGAGTATTATTAAAAATAGAATTATTAATACTTAATATACTATCCTTAACATAAATAACACCACCATAACCACCACTAGATTGATAAGGAGCAGAATTATTATTAAAACTAGAATTATTAATACTCAAATTAACACCACCAGCATAAATAACACCACCACTACCATATCCAGAATTATTATTAAAAATACAATTTTCAATATCTAAGGTTATTGAGTTTCCAGAAGCATATATTGCTATACCACCCAGGGATTTTTCAGTTTCATTTACATATCCATTTAAAAACTTTATATTTATAAAACTAACATTTAAACCATCATTTATTGTAAAAATACGGGATTTTCCTTCACCGTTTATTATTGCACCAGTTCCATTACCTTTAATTGTAACATTTTTATTTATTGTAATATTATAATTTTTACCATTATCCTTATATTCTCCTTCAGCAAGAGTAATAATATTACCTGTTGAACCATCATCGAAGCTATTTAATACCTCAACTATATTTCCATTCCTTTGAACATTTGCTTCTTGAGCATTCACTGTTGAAAATGATAAAAAAAGCATAAAAATAGCTAATCCCATCATTAAAACCAATTTAAAACTTTTAATTCCTTTTTTTTGCAAAAAATCACACCTATAAAAAATATAACAATTAATATCAAAGATCGTTATGCCCTAACAATTATTTAAAAAAAGTATTTAACAAATTATTAAAAAATTATTTATATTTCATAAAAATAATATTAAAAATAATATTAAAGATAAAATTAATTTATTTTACTTGCATATCATTAGTAATTATGCTAATAAATAATATATGGACAGTAATAACATATAAACATTTCTAAAAAAAGATTCATTTCTATCGATACGAACTTTTCTTTATTTCTTTTTATTTTTATTTATTTTCTTAACAAATAATTTATTTTTTTTAATTTTTAATTTTTATATCAGTTAATAACTATTTTTATATAATACAAATTATATTATATCAAATATTAATATAAATTATTAAATTATTAAATTATTGTTATTATTATTACTTTCTTATTACTTTCTTATTATTTTTATTATTACTATTATCCCCATAATCATTACAAATATCAATAATGTCAACTATCTTTTTCTTTGTTTTTTAAAATTTAAATTAAAAATTGGTACTGTAAAGTTCTTGGCTCTTTGA
>JAISIT010000315.1 GCA_031261915.1 Candidatus Methanoflexus mossambicus | reverse complement strand
TTATTAAAAATATATTTAATAATGTGTAAGTATATAAAAAATGATTTCAATAGTTAGTTATAATTTTTTATGGGTTATTAAATGTCTGATTTATTTTAAAATTGATAATCATTAGGTATATACATTAAACACTATTTTTTGTAGAATTTATAAAAATATATTGGTGGTTTATATTTTTATCGGATATGAATATAAATTCATATCGTATATTATTTTGTTTTATTTAGTATATAAATGTTTTTATTATTTTTTTAAATTTATAGTTTTTATATTTCCTATTTTCATTTTCCTGTTTAATAATATCCATTAAGTTTATTTACTATTGGAATTTTACTTGTAATTATAATTAACAAGTAACTTGGAATAAAAATAGCTATTAATATAATTGGAATCATTAATAATGGATTATGTTGTATTAAAAATGGTTTATATGATAAAATAATATATAAAAATAAATAATGGACAATATAAATTCCAAAACTTGCTTTACTTATTGATTCAATTAGTTTTTTAAAGAGTTTAACAATTTTGAACCTTAAAATATCCTTGAATTTAAATTTAGATAAATTTTGAATGAATACAAATAATGAAAATCCTTGAAGCATTAAAATTAAGTCAACATCCAAATTTAGAACAGTTGTTTTGTTTATTAATGGTCTTAAGAAAGTTTCAATATTCCTTCCATATTTTATTTCAATTAAACTATAAATAATAGTAGTGAGAATAAACAATGTTAAACTTATTAAACATAATGTTTTAGGTTTTAATTTAAATTTTTTTATTTTAAGGTAGTATCCAAGAATAACATAAGTAAATGGTCCTAAAAATAATGTTAAATCTAAATAAAATGGTTTATATTCTATTATACTTGATATTATCCAAATTATTGAAGCTACAATCGAAATAGCTATGAAATATTTTACTCCTTCTTCTTTAGTATTTTTTACAAACTCATTTAAAATTGGAAGTGCTAAATAAACTCCAATAATTAACCAAACATACCAATATTGGGATAAATATGTTGTTAGTAATTTTATTCCAAATGATTGCCAATTTGGAAATAAATTCAAAGCAAAATGAGCTATTATCAATAATATTGGGCTCCAAAATATCATTGGAATAAGTATTCTTTTGTAAATCTTTTTAAAAACATTTGAAAAATCCAAATAATTATTTTTATTATTTGTTTCACTGTTAATTATTTTATCATTATTTATTTTATCATTATTTATTTTGTTTAAAACTAAATATCCAGTTAACATTAAAAATATAGGAACTCCAAATTTTCCTAAGACTTTAAAAACAACAGCTATTGAATAAAATTTAAAGCCAACAATTGAAAGATTATTTATCCAAATTCCTGGAATATGAACTAAAATTATTCCTATAATGGCTATTACTCTTAAAAAATCTAAAAAAAAGACACGATTAGATTTTGTTACTGTTTTATTCATTATATCTTATCTTATTTAATTATTTAATTTAATTTATTTAATTTAATTTAATTTATTTAATTTAATTTATTTAACTTATTTAATTTAACTTATTTAATTTAACTTATTTTATTTATTTTATAAATTATATGGGTTATTAATGTCAAATTAAAAGATTTAATACAATTGTGTATACTTTTCAAGATATGATTGATGATTAGCATCTAAAAGTTTTAAAGCTGTTGCATTTTGAGGACTTGTCGTGGAACGCTCTTCTACAAGATTTCTAAGAGTTCCATTTTTTATATGTTCTCTTACTTCTGCTAAAATGAATTCCAGATGTTTTTTATTCTTAACTAATAACTCTTCTTGTTTTAATTTAAGTAAATTGTATTCATTTAAATCATAATTTTTTGTAGGTGTTATTAAGACATTTAAATAGCTATAATAATTAGCAATACCATCTAAAAATCCATCAATTCCCATATAACTAAGTAATGGGATAAAACTTCCTTCTGCAAATGGAAAAATTAAATAGCTATTTGGATTAATGGATTCTCTTAAATTTACAATGAAATCTACTAAATTTTGTGGATGTAATATTAAATCATCACCATTAGCTATTATAAATCCATTATAACCCATTTTTTCTAATTTATTAATAGATTTTATTCTTAAATCTAAGTATTTTGATCCTTGAACAATCGCAAGATTAATATTATCTTTTTCATATTTTTCACTATTAATAAATTCTTTAGCCATTTTATTTGTCAATTCAACAGACCATTCAGCTATTTCTCTTTGAATATCATAAGCAGAACCTTGATTTCCAACTATGTTTATTTTATTTTCATCTATCAACCATGGAGTTTTTATTTCTCTAATATTCCCCATACGTCCTGGTCCATCGTGTATTTTTATTTTTAATTCCATTATTTAACCACATTACTTTAAAATAACTTTATTTTTACTTTTTTATAATTTTTTTAATTTTTTTTTAAATCATTTTTAATTTTTTATTTATTCACAATTAATATTTTTATAATTAATATTTTTATAATTAATATT
>JAISIT010000230.1 GCA_031261915.1 Candidatus Methanoflexus mossambicus | reverse complement strand
AAAGTTTTCTGGAACTTTAATTTCAAAATTTTCTTTAAAATCTTCATAAGAGTCAAATTCAACTCTATTTACAAATTCTTTAAGTAAAGATGACATATAATTCCCTCATCATTATTATTCATTAGTATTATTAGTATTAGTATTATTAATATTAGTATTGGTATTATTATTATTATTATTATTATTATTATTGGTATTGGTATTATTATTAATATTAATATTAATATTAGTTTTAGTATTAATTTTAGTATTATTTTTTAGCATTTTTTTTATAATTATAATTATTTTATTAGTTAATTATTATTTTAGATTTATTTAAATAATAATAGCTAAAAATTTAGCTTCTTCATTATTCATTGCTTTCATTGAATGTTTTTGACTGGAATCAAAGAATATAGAATCTCCTTCGTTTAAAATTATTTCATTTTCATGAATAAAAAGCTTTAATGAGCCTTTTAATATATAATTAAATTCTTGACCTGGATGTGTATTAGTAGATGGCTTTTCTTCATCAGTTGGTTCTACTGTGACTATAAAAGTTTCTCCTTTTTTATTAATAAACTTTTCAGCTAAATTCTCATATTTATATTGAGCTCTTCTTTCTACTGAAGCTCCATGTCCTTTTCTTGTGACATCAAAGTATTGCATTCTTGTTTCTTTACCAGTAATTAGAAGTCCCATATCTACTTTGAATTTATGAGCTATTTCATAAAGAATACTAGCTGGAATTTCTTTTTCACCATTTTCATATTGGACATAATCATTTTCATCAATATTAAGCTCAATAGCTAATTCTTTAGTCGAAATATCAGAAAGTTCTCTTAATTCTTTAATTCTAGCCCCTATATCTTTAGCATCTTCTTTCAATATTAACACCTTTTGATAATTATAGATAATACTTAAATTTAGTTAAAATAATAATTTTAAATTAAAATTCTAAAATTAATAAAATTATTTCTAACAATTTTAAGATTTTTAACATAAATAAATTAACATAAATAAATATATAATTATATTTATATAAACCTTATTAATTATCATGATTATTTATGATAAATATAAATTTCATATAAATTATTTTTATATAAATTATAAATAATTTATAATTAAATCTTATAAAAATTAAATTTAAAATATTATTAAATTTATTAGTAGCAAAATTATTAGTAAAATAATAAATACAATAATATTTACTATTAATTTTATTATAACTACTAATATTATGATGATAATATTAATTAATACAATATTAATGCTATGTTATAATAATAAAATACTATAAAAAATAATATAAATTATAATAAATATATATAATAATGTATATTAGAATAATTTAAAATTAGGTGAAATCATGTCTGAAATTGATGATAATATAATCTTTAAAAAAGATTCTGGTGATGTATTAGATATTCCTCAGAAATATGTAGGGCTTAAAATGAGGCAAGAAGGAATATTAACTGTAAATTTTAGAAGTCCTAAGGAAGATATGGATAAAATCACTAAATTTTTCAGTGGATTTACAGATTCTCAGCCAATAATATATAATATTGGAAATACTGGAGATGTTAAATGTTATTTTAAAGGAATAGCTCCTCTCCTTGAACAAACTGATGATGCTGGTTTTAAATATTTCTTTTTATCAGTTACATTACAGGAACTAAAAACCACTCCTGAAGAAGAACCACCAGCTTGTGGTTGTGGATAATTTATATAAACTCATATAAAATATAGATATAAAATATAGGCTCATATAAATTAAATTTAATAAAATATTTAAAAATATATTTAAAAATAGATTGAATAATAATTGAAAATAATAATTGAATATATTGAATAATAGCTATTTATTAAGATAGATGATTTTTTTAATAGCTATTAACCTTTAAAGTGGTTTTCAAAAGTTTCATATATTCCATCAACATCTTCAAAGATTGTTGTGTTTTTCATATTTCCTACTTTTCTAACACAATCAATATCTTCTTTAGTTAGTTCTAAAACAAGCTCATTTCCATTAGGAATCTTTGTGACTGTAACTCCTTCTTTAAAATCAACAGGCATTAAATAAATAGGAACTTGTGATTTTTGCCCCATAATAACTGCATTTGTTATTAATGTATCTCCTATTCTACTTGCAAGCTTAGCTATTGTATTAGAAGTACATGGAGCTACAAGTAAAAATTCAAACTTATGCATTTGTATATCTCCAGCTAAAAACGGAGCATTTGAATTTTTTTCAAAATAAACTTTTTCAAAATTTTCTTTTACCTTTTTAATCAATTGATAATATTTTAAAACTTGTTGTCCTGCCTGAGAAACATAAACATATATTTCAACATCATTTTTATATTTTTCTTGAATATCTAACATTGTTTCATATGTTTTTTCTATTTTTTCTCCTGCACCAGTAATTGCCCAAGCTATTTTTTTAGTTGTCATATTTTTTTATATTTTTTTTATTATTATTATTATTTTCTATAATTATATCAACACTATTTATATTATTAAAATACTTACTTTAATACTAATAATTAATAATAGTACATTTAATAAATTTAATAAATCTTAAAATTTTAAAATTTTAATAAATACTAATTTTAGTATCATTAATATAATAAATATAAAATACTAATAATAATTACAATAGATACAATAATAATTAAGTAACAATAATACTAATGATAATACGTAATATTAATATTAATATTAATCGTAATACTAATAATGATAATTATAATTAACTATATTAAGTATTATAAATATAAATTAACATAATAATTACAATAGATTTTATAATTGATTTCAAATTCTTATTATTTTTATAATTAAAAAGGTAGTCATGATGAAAAATAAAAAAATAGTTGTTACTGGAGGTCTTGGTTTTATTGGATCTCATATAGTGGATACATTAGTAAATGACAATGAAATAGTAATAATTGACAATAAATCTACTGGAAAAATTGAAAATTTAGATAATCCTAATCATGAAAATCTTAAAATAGCTATTGGGGATTTAAATGAATTAGATTTACATAAAATAATTGAAAATACTGATTATGTTTTTCATTTAGCTGCGGCTGCTAGTGTTCCTATGAGTGTTGAAGATCCTCTTTATTATAATAAAAATAATATTGATGGAACTGTTAAACTATTAATAGCTTGTAAAGACTGTAATGTTAAAAAATTCGTGTTTTCTTCATCTTCAGCTGTTTATGGGGAAAATCCAAACATGCCTCTTAAAGAAACTGAAATTCCTCTCCCTACTTCTCCTTATGCTGCTAATAAAGCTTCTGGAGAATTATATTGTCAAGCTTTCACAAATAGCTATGGATTAGAAACAGTTTCTCTTAGATATTTCAATGTATTTGGGCCTCGTCAAGATGTTAATTCTCAATATGCTGCAGTTATTCCTAATTTTATCCATGCTCTTATAAATAACCAAGAACCTGAAATATTTGGAGATGGGGAGCAAAGTAGGGATTTTATCTATGTAAAAGATATTGTTAAAGCAAATATTGCAGCTTGTGAATCTGATTATTCTGGGGTTGTAAATGTAGCTTCTGGTAAAGCTATTACTATAAATCA
>JAISIT010000229.1 GCA_031261915.1 Candidatus Methanoflexus mossambicus | reverse complement strand
TTTTAATAATAGTATTTTAAATAGTGGAAATAATGCAATGGTCATATATTCTGCTGATAATGTTAATATTACTAACAATATAATTGAAAATAATGCATTTGGTATATTTTTAGATACATTCAATAATGGAATTATTAGGGGAAACATTATAAATAATAATAATGGTGCGGGTATTGATACTGGTTCATCTTCTAATATTCAAATATTAAACAATACTATAAAAAACAATTCAGGTGTTGGTATTTACCTTATTGAATCAATTAACTCATCAATTACTAATAATAATATTTTTAATAATGGGCAAGATGGAATATATGGAATTAATTCAAATAATGTATATATCACATCTAATAATATTGAAAATAATGGATTATGTAGTATTTATTTATCAGAATTCACTAATACATTAATTAATAGTAATATTTTTAAAAATAATTATCAAGCGATTAATATAGGTCAATCTAGTAATATAAATTTGACTAGTAATGTAGTAGAAAATAATGAAATAGCTGTTCAAATTAGTGATTCAAAAAATATTAAGATTAGGTATAATAATATTTATAAAAATAGTCTTGATGGAATTTATATTGATTCTTCTGAACTTGTTAAGATAATTAGTAATAGTATATGGTCTAATGAAGGAGAGGGTATTTCATTTATGAATTCTGATAATGCTGAAATAACATCCAACACTATTCAAAATAATAATGGTAGAGGAGTTTATTTATTATATTCTTCCGATAATCAGATTTTTAATAATAATATTAGAAATAATGATTATGGGGTTTATATTGATTATGGAAATGATAATAAAGTTACTAAAAATTCATTTTCAAATAATGATGATGGAATAAGTATTTATGGTGATAATAATATTATTACAAATAATTTAGTTTATTCAGCTTTATATGATGGAATATTAGTTGATGGTTATAATAATAAAATCAACTATAACAACATTAGAAAATCAAATCACGGAATTATTATATATTCTGAGTATAATAACATATATAAAAATATAATTAAAAATTCTTATACTGGAATATTAATTAATAATGATAATAATATTATTTCAAATAATATTATCTCAAATTCTAAAAGTACAGGTATTAAAACTTATGGTTCTTTTAATAAATTAAAAAATAACAATATATCTGGAAAATCTTCATTATATGGTATTGTTTTAGTTGGTGATAGTAATCAAATTTCCAATAATAAGATTAATATTAAAAATCAGGGTGTTTCAGTTAAAGGGAACTATAATTACTTATTTAAAAATAATATCCGTTCTAGTAAAATAGGTGTTTTAGTAGAAGGCCATAACAATAGGATTAAATCCAACAGAATTAATGCTAAAAATTTAGGTTTACGAGTTATTGGAAACAAAAATAAAATCGTTTCCAACAAAGTTAAATCTACTGTGAATGGAATTAGTGGTTTTGGTAGTCAGAACTCATTCTATAAAAATCGTGTTAGTAGCAATAAGAAATATGCCATTCAGATATCTGGAAATAGAAATATTATTAAGTCTAATGTTGCTAGCAAGAGTAAAAACCATGGTATAAAAGTCAATGGTGATAAAAATAAGGTTTATTATAATATTGCTCGCTTTTGTGGTGTTCATGGTATGAAAATTGCTGGTGATTTTAACTATGTTTATAGTAATAAATTAGGTAAACAATTAAATAAACGAATTTGTGTTTTTGGATATAGAAACAAAGTTGTTAAAAGTAAATCATGATTTTTTTAATAGGGTGTTAGATTTTCACATTTCAGATAATCGTTGTAATTTCTTATTATCTAGTTTTAATACAGATACAATTAGCTATGCAAAAAGCACATTTAAATATGAGGTTTTTGCTCCTAAATTAATAATTGGTGCATTGTTTTTGTTTTTATCATACTTAAATATCTGACTCATTAAATATATAAGTTTCATGGCTTTATTTTCTTAGAATAAGCAATATAAATTATTTTTAATATAACACACGGTTTTTTGTAAAAAATCAAAAACAGCAAAGTTTTTGACACAACCAATAATGATAATTATAAGTAAGTATATTAAATATTATAAATATAAATTAGTATAATTAGCATAATAATTATAATAGATTCTATAATTGATTTTAAATTCTTATTATTTTTATAATTAAAAAGGTAGTCATAATGAAAAATAAAAAAATAGTTGTTACCGGAGGTCTTGGTTTTATTGGATCTCATATAGTAGATACATTAGTAAATGACAATGAAATAATAATAATTGACAATAAATCTACTGGAAAAATTGAAAATTTAGATAATCCTAATCATGAAAATCTTAAAATAGCTATTGGGGATTTAAATGATTTAGATTTACATAAAATAATTGAAAATACTGATTATGTTTTTCATTTAGCTGCTGCTGCTAGTGTTCCTATGAGTGTTGAAGATCCTCTTTATTATAATAAAAATAATATTGATGGAACTGTTAAACTATTAATAGCTTGTAAAGACTGTGATGTTAAAAAATTCGTATTTTCTTCATCTTCAGCTGTTTATGGCGAAAATCCAAACATGCCTCTTAAAGAAACTGAAATTCCGCTCCCTACTTCTCCTTATGCTGCCAATAAAGCTTCTGGAGAATTATATTGTCAAGCTTTCACAAATAGCTATGGATTAAAAACAGTTTCTCTTAGATATTTCAATGTATTTGGGCCTCGTCAAGATGTTAATTCTCAATATGCTGCGGTTATTCCTAATTTTATCCATGCTCTTATAAATAACCAAAAACCTGAAATATTTGGAGATGGAGAGCAAAGTAGGGATTTTATCTATGTAAAAGATATTGTTAAAGCAAATATTGCAGCTTGTGAATCTGATTATTCTGGGGTTGTAAATGTAGCTTCTGGTAAAGCTATTACTATAAATCA
>JAISIT010000190.1 GCA_031261915.1 Candidatus Methanoflexus mossambicus | reverse complement strand
ATAGTAAAAATGCTGAAAATTTATTAAATTTTCCCCACACAAATCAACTTCTCACATTTTCAATGAATTTTGGCAAAACTTTAATGTTTCAAGAAATATAATTGTGGGACAGCCTCTTTAATAATATTTTTACTTTAATTTTTCATTTTTAATTATAAGTATATTGTTTTTTATTCTAATTTTAGTGTTTTTTATTTGGATTATAGTTTTATTTTTTACTCTAATTTTAATAATATTTTGAGTATTATGAGAATTAAAGAACTTTTAAAAAAACATTTTGGCTACGATGATTTTCGTCTGGGTCAAGAAGAGCTTATTTCTTCTATTTTGTCTGGGCAAGATGTTTTGGGTGTGATGCCTACGGGTTCTGGGAAGTCTATTTGTTATCAATTGCCAGGAATTGTTTTTGATGGAATTACACTCATCATTTCTCCACTTATATCTTTAATGAAAGATCAAGTAATGCTTCTTAAATCAAATGGGATTAATTCAGTTTATATTAATTCATCTCTTTCTTATGAAGAATATAATTATGCTATAAATAGTATAAATGATGGGAGTTGCAAAATAGTTTATGTTGCTCCTGAAAGATTGGAATCTCCTGATTTTTTAGATGTTATTTTTAAAAATAAAGTTAGTATGATTGCTATTGATGAGGCACATTGTGTTTCACAATGGGGTCATGATTTTAGACCTGCTTATCTTAAAATAAAAGATTTTATATCTGAAATTAATAATAATAATAATAATAATAATAATAATAATAATAATAATAATAATAATAATAATATTGTTGTTGCAGCATTTACAGCTACGGCTACAAATAATGTTAAACAAGATATTGTTCGTTTAATTGGTCTTAAAAATTGTAATATTGTTAACACAGGTTATGATAGAACTAATTTATATTTTGAAGTTCGTAAATTAGATAAATCTAATGAAAAATTCCAAGAACTTATTAATATTTTAAATTCTGAAAGAAATAATGGGAATAGTAAGAAAAATAGTAATGGAAATAGATGTATTAATGAGAATATCACTGGAAATTCTGGTATTATTTATTGCAACACTCGAAAAACTGTAGAACAAGTTTATAGGAAATTAAACAACTTAAATTATAGTGTTACATATTATCATGCAGGTTTAACTGATAATAAACGAAATAAAAATCAAGAAGATTTTATTTTAGATAAAAAGCTCATTATGGTAGCAACCAATGCTTTTGGTATGGGAATAGATAAATCTAATGTGAATTTTGTTATACATTACAACATGCCTAAAAACTTAGAAAACTATTATCAAGAGGCAGGTAGAGCTGGAAGAGATGGAACACCAGCTAAATGTATTTTACTTTATTCCTATCAGGATATAATTATAAATAAATTTTTAATAGAAAAAACAGCAGAATCAGAAAATTATAAAAACATTGCGGAAAAAAATAAAGCTATTAATAAAAACTTTGATTCATTAAATAAAATTCAAGAGTATTGTAAAACAAGTAACTGTTATAGAAAATATATTTTAGATTATTTTGGAGATATTGAATCTTCTAAAAAGTATTCCAATGACAATTGTGGGAATTGTTACAATTGTAGTGCTGATTTTGACTTAGTAAATGTAGATAAAGAAGCATTACAAATAATTTCTCTTATCACACATCTTAAAGACAAAAATAAACGATTTGGAAAATCAATGATAACTGATATTTTAAAAGGAAGCAACACTAAAAAGATTAGAACCTTAGGATTTAATAGTATAGAATATTTTGCTAATTTAAATCATCTATCTAAATCACAAATAACCAATATTATTGATTTTTTAGTAGATAAGAAATATTTAAGAATTTCAGGAGATAAATATCCTGTAATTAAGTTATGGAAAAATCATAAGGATATAATTGACAAAACAGTTTCATTAAAGATGAAAATTAGAATGGATGATTCAAGCAATATTAATCAGATTAATAATTCTAATTTTGAATTAAATGATATAACAGATATAAATGAATCTAATAAATTAAAATTAAAATTAAAAAATGTATCTAAATCAAATTATAAATCATATAAATCTAATTCTAATAAATCTAATTCTAATAAATTTAAATCCAATAGATCCATTCAATCTAATAAATCTAATAAAAAATCTAAATTTAATTCATCTTCAAATTCAAAAAACAAATATAAAAATGATGATTTATTTGAAAATTTAAGAAAACTTAGATTAAAAATTGCAAAATCTGAAGGTATTCCTCCATTCATGGTATTTCATGATTCTTCTTTAAGGGATATGGCTGAAAAGTTGCCAAAAAATCATAATGAATTTTTAAATGTTTCTGGTGTGGGTAAAGTTAAAATGGAAAAATATGCTGATAAATTTATAGATATTATTTGTAAAACTATTAATAAAGATATAAATAATAATTTTAATAATGTTAAAACTAATAGTATTAGAAATAAAGACATTAAAAGTAATAATTTTAAAAATGATAGTTCTAATAATATTAACAATAATTTTACTAAAAGTACTAATAATAATACTACTAATAATGAGATTAATGATGAAAATGAATTTGAAGATATTTTATTTAATAAATTAAAGGATGTTAGATTAAAAATTTCTAAAAGAAATGGTGTTCCAGCATTCGTTGTTTTTCATGATTCCTCTTTAAGAGATATGTGTAAAAAATTGCCTATTTCTCGTAATGAGTTTTTAAATGTTTCTGGCGTAGGTAAGGTTAAAATGGAAAAATACGGCGATTTATTCATTGATGAAATTGTTAATCATCTTAAATGATTTTATTTATTTTTTTTAATTTTTATTGTATAACATTTATATATTAACATTTCCATAAATTTAAATATTAAATACTTTTATTTTTTTTAATAAAAATTAATTTTTTCATATTTTTTGATTAACAGTTTAAATTCATTAATCTATTATTTTTAATGTTATAAATAATATTATGGAGTTTTGTTAAAAAATGAGTTGATAATTAATTTAAATAAATGTTTATTTGGGAGTTATGTATTTTAATTATGATTTTTATATTTTTTTTTATGATACTTTTATTTATTTGATATGATTATTGATTATTATGGAAAATGATAAATTAAATAATATTAAAGAGAAGATATTGGAATTAAGACAAAATCTTTTGGATACTACTAGGAGAAATAAATTACTTAATTTTAAACCATTAAGAAGAAGTATTAAAATTATTGATGAAAATATTTTAGAATTATTTAATATATTTGTTGTTGAAGAAGATTACATGGAATTTTCACCAATTCCAAAATCAGATGAAAAAAAGTTAGCTATTGGAACAGATAACTTATGGAAAATGCCTGTTTCAAGGAAACAAATTCCAGATAGGCATGTAGATAGATTTTTACAAACAAATTTGGATGAAGAAACTTTACAAAAACGACTTTTTAGACTTTTTCAAATGTATAAAACAAATTTATCTGAACAGGGATTCAATGATTTCTTTTTAGCATTAGGTTTTTTAGAATGGAATGAAATTGAACATTCGGAAATAATATATAAATCTCCTTTAATTTTAATTCCCGTAAAGATTTACAGGGAATCAGTTCAAGACCCATTTAAAATAGCTTGGGATAAAGAAGATATTCAATTAAATATTTCTTTGGAATCTAAATTAAAAGAACAAGATGTAGTTTTACCTAATGTTGAACTTAATTCTAAAGAGAATGTTAATAATTATTTTAATGAGATTGAATTCATCATTAAGGAGAAAGGTTGGAAAATAAATAATGATATTTATTTAAATGATTTTAATTTTAAAAAATTTATAATGTATAAAGATTTAGAATCAGAAAATTGGAAGTCTTTAGAAAATAATGAAATTTCACAAGTGTTTTTTCCAACAGAAAGAGATCATGAGTATTTTGATGAGGAAAATGTAGATACTTTAGATATTCATAATGTTTTCAATGTTGTTGATGCTGATTCTTCTCAAATCGCAGTAATTGAAGAAGTTAAAAAAGGACAAAGTTTAGTTGTTGAAGGACCACCAGGAACAGGTAAATCTCAGACGATTGTAAATTTAATTGCAGAATTAATGGCAAATAAAAAAACTATTCTTTTTGTTAGCGAAAAAATGGCTGCTTTAGAGGTTGTAAAAAGTAGATTAGAAAGTATTGATTTAGGAGAAGGTTGTTTAGAATTACATAGCAATAAATCAAATAAAAGAGAAGTATTGGCTGATTTAGAAAACACTTTAAATAGAGCACAATATGGATTAAATGATATTTCTGAAACTTTTCAAGATCTAAATAGAACTAAAAAATTATTAAATTCATATCTTAAAATCTTAACACAGGAATATGGTTCAACAGGATATAGTGCATATGATTTAATTGGAATAATGGATTTTAATGCGAGGGTTATTGAAAAATATTCCAATAATGAACCATTTACGGTGAATTTATCTAATTTGGATTATTTGGATTCATCTAAACGCGGAAAACTTCTTGGAGACATAAGTCAGATAAAAGACTACTACAATGATGTAAAACCAGTTTTAAGAAATCCATGGAAATCAACAAATTTTAATGAATTAACTCGTAATGATATGGAAAAAATTCAAAATAAAAGTTTAAATCATATTTTAAATGAAATAAATGAGTTAAATAACACGATTAATAAAATAGTTGAGATTAGTAAAACAGAAAGATTAGATTCTTTTAATAAATTAAATGAATATTGTGATAATTTACCTCTTTTAAAAGAAAATCCTAAACTTATTAATGATGATTTGGATAGTTTGATTGAAAATATTAAAGCATATCAAAATGGGATTGTGGATATTTCGGATGAAACAATTTTTAATAATGATTTGAAATTATTTAAATCTAATTTAGATGTTTTAAAAGATGATGCTAAAAAAT
>JAISIT010000184.1 GCA_031261915.1 Candidatus Methanoflexus mossambicus | reverse complement strand
ATAGAGTTTATGAAAAGTAATTAAATTAACAGGGTGTCCTGAAAATTATTAAAATTTGAAAGCACTTGCATAGTTATTTCAGATGTTTCAAGATTTTTATTAATTTAATTTTTAAAATTACGAATTTAAATTAATCTAAATTAAAATTTAAAAGTGAATAAATTATAAAAACTTAAATAAGCTAATTTAATATTAGTTATAAAGCTGACATTTTTAAAAAAACCAATTAATCTTTTATTTAGTTAATAATCTATTTATTAATCATATTTACAAAATTAAAAGATTTGAAAATTGTACTTTTAATAACTAAGTTCATTAATACAATATTTATATTAAATTAGCCTGTTTCCATCTTTGGATTTTTCATGAAAAATCAGACCCCCTGTTTATAATTATTAATGAAGAATCTTATTGCTCAATCAAGTATAAAACTAATTTACATATTTTCTCAAATTTTTAAAAGAATAAAAAATGCTTCAAAAAATAGGTGCCAAAATAGTAAAGTATATATTATAAAAAAACTTCATTGATTTTTATTATTAGTAAAAATTTCTATTTGATTTGGTTTTAGTTTTGATAGAACTTTTTGATCAAACTTTTGTTCACGAAGTGAACTTAGGGAACGAAGTTCCCGTTTTTAAAAGTTTGTTTTTATTATTAGAGAATACGAACTGTCGCTTATCAAATTTAGAATGTGACTTATATACTAACCCTTTATTAGCTAATTTATTTAAATCCATAATTGCAGTATTTTTAGATACTTTAAACTATTCAACATATATTTAATAGAAAAAGATTTATCTTCATTGACAATTAATGTTAGCGCAGCTATTTACCTATCATTTAACCTAATTCTTTTAAATTAATAATACTTGATTCAGATTAAATACTTTAGTTAAAAATTTATCTTTTAACTTAGAAAACGAAGTTTTCTTTAATTAAAAGATAAATAATATTAATTTGTTTAAAATAATTTAATTTCACTTATCTCATCTTATCATTAATTTTATCACTTATCATAATGTTTCCAATAGCTTTTACTAATTTTCTTATATTATTTTCAATAAAGTCACGAGATAAGATAAATAATAGTATCGCGCTGAATACTATAATAAATATTCCGCCAAAAATCGGATCACTTCTTAAACTAATTCCCATTTCAGTTTTTTTAAAGAATAAATTTTCTAATATTTCTATGAAATAGAAATGCAAAACATAAATAGATAAAGAGTTACGTCCAAGCTTTGTTAAGAATGATTTTTTATTTGGAGTTATGTAGTTTATTAATATAACTACGATTATACTTGTAGATATGCAGAATAATCTCATTAACATTCCCATCTTTCTACCTATGTCGAAATGAGAATAAGGGAATTTACCTCCTACAAATCCTCCAGGGATTCCTAAGTATGCAAAGTATAAACCTACTAAAATAACTATTAATACGACAAAAATAATTTTTTTATTGGTCTTTAAAAAATCACTGAGTTTAATAGCTGTTTGCCTTAATTTTGGTTTAAGTGTTTGTAAGTACTCATCAGAATTTCTAAAGTAATATCCTAATAAGAATATTGGTACATAAAGCAGAGTTCGAGATACTGATAGAAGGTTTACTGGAAGAGGATACAATCCTATAATTAGAGCAGCGAGTAATGATATCCAAAATATATACTTTATACGAATTAAAACTGGTAGTAACAGTCTTAAATAAAATAAACTTAAAAGAAACCAAAGTGTAGTTGCTGGTGTCAAGTAAGGGAATTTAGAAAGACTTGGAATCTTTCCAAATAGAACAAATTGGAATATATACCATGTTGTACAAAAAAGGAAAAATGGTACTAAAATATTTCGAACTGCGTTGATTGGTGCATTTTTATCTGTTTTAGAGAAATAACCACTAACAAAGAAGAATAATGGCATACAAACTGGAGCGGCTAAGTCAGCGATGTTTCTATAAAGAGGAACTTTAAATCGATTTATAACATGTGTTAAAACAACTCCAATAATAGCTAAACCTTTCATATTGTCATATTTAAACAATCGTTTTTTAAAAAGAGGAGTTTTTTCATTGTTTTTATTATATGAATTTTCATCTGTATTTTTATATCTCCTAACGGTTGTTTCCCTTTTTTCTTCATTCGTATGATTTAGTTTAGAATTAGGATATATAGAATTAATTTTGTTTAAAAAATTATTTTTTATAGTATTTAACATAATATTAATTCTCCAATTATTTCATCAATGTTTTACATTAAGAATAATAATAATAATAATAATAAATATAATTTAGGGATAATAATCACTAATTATAAATTATTTATTTATCTACAAACAAAAATATAATCTAATTAATAAAAAATTAAAAAACGATGTGTTAAAAGGAATATTATGGAAAAAGTATCACCTTTTCAGCCAGGAATTCCAGACTATATAAAAATATCATAGTTTAATATTAAATTTTTATATTTTTTTAATAATATTTTTAAGTTTTTCAATTAAAATTCTTTTTTTAGTTGAGTTCACAACTTTAAATGGAGGAGTATAACAATTCTTTTCTTCTAAATATTGTAATCTTGACAATAATGATTTTTGGTCAATTCTGTTATTTGAGTAAATTGAACGAACAAGAGGAGGTATTTTCATGTTTTTTTCTTTTTCAATAATAGTTGGATTAGGGTATTTGCTATAAACTTCAATTTTATTTTCTTTCAAAAAATCAATTAATTTTTTGTAGTTTGCCTTAGAAGTTTTATTAAATGCATCCCAATCAGAATTTTGAGCTATTTGCTTAACATCTATTGATTTATATACATCTTCAATTTTAACATAAGGCATTTTATGATATTGAGCAATTTCCTCAGTTCTTAAGTCATGAACAATGAGTGTTCCAGGAATTCCTGCATTTAATGCGGCTATTGTTCCATGTAATCTTGATCCAATACTATAATCAAAATTTTTCAAATTATTAATCCAGCTTCGAGAATCAATAGGAAATGCAGCTTTATTTTCATTTAAAATTTTAGGATAATAATCTCTAACTTTTTGAACTCCGGGTCCCCATTCTTTACCATATAACATTAAATTTAAATCTCTAATATCTTGCATAAAATATTCATAATTATTAAATTCATTACTAATAGTATTTACAATTGGTGTCATCTGATTAACATAAGGAGTTATGTTTAAAGCTATTTTTGAATCATTATTAATTTCAGGAGACGTTATATTATAATTTGGACCATTATAATAAACAGAAGGACATCCTAAAACTTTTATTTCATTTTTATTAAATCCTAAACTATTTAAATAGTCAAAAGTAATATTTCCTCTAACACCAAT
>JAISIT010000147.1 GCA_031261915.1 Candidatus Methanoflexus mossambicus | reverse complement strand
TTCAAAAAAAAAATCTTTTTCTTTCATTAAATCATCTACTATTGAAGAATCTAAAAAATCTGCTGCACGTCTACCCGAAGTATACAATAGTTTCCTTTCCGCATCTGTCAACTTCCAATCTGGTTTTAACATACCCTGACTATCATATGCATTTTTTGAATTCAATTTAGCGAGTGTTCTTAAATAGAGGTCTGAATAATCTAGATAATTACTGTATTTATGAATTTTTTTGTTTTCCATTTTCTTACCTCTTTCTATTTATAACAGCTCATGAGCTGCAATTTTCAACATTGGTCGGGGTGTCCTTATGGGAATATTTAAGATACACCTATAAAATAAAGAAAAAACAAAGCATATCAAAAGCATATTTACATTAATTTATTTATTTTTTTTAAAATAACGAACTTTGATATGAATTTTATATTATGCAAAACTGTTTATAAAACGATTAAAAATAAATTAATTTTTAACCGTTTTGTTTTGTAATTAACATATCTAATGTTACATCAAGTACAACAGATATTTTATAAAGTGTTTCAACAGAGAAGTTATAAGCAATTTTTTCACTTTCAATTTGTCTAATAAATTCATGCGATAAATCAACGGCTTCAGCTAATTTTACAGATGTCATATTTTTTTCTTTTCTATATTTTTTGATATTTTTTCTAATTGTATTATAAATGTTGTTGTCAAAATTAAACTCATTCATAATCACACCACCTTATATATATAATTGTAGAGAATTGGCTTACAAAAATATGTAAGGCGATAACTTACAAAAACTATTGACAATTTTTAAGTTATTTTGTATGATTATGTTGTTGTTGAGTAGTTTTAAGTTTATATTTATTAATTTATAATATTTTTTAAGAATACTTACAATTTATTATTTTAAAGAAAGAAAGGAAGATAGGAATGAAAAAAGCAAGAAACATTTTACTATTGGTATTAATAATGTTTAGTATGACTTTTACTATGACAGTTAATGCCGAAGATTTAGGTGCTGAACCTAAAACAGTCGCAGAATTAACGGAGGCAGATTTTAATAGAATAGTCCCTAACTCTATTGATGTAACAATGACAAAAACAGAATATGCAGAATTTACCATTGATAATGAAGATTTGTCAAAAAAAGACCTATTAGAAGAAGAAATAAACACAAAACTAATTTCATTATTTAATGATGATGTTTATTTTTTAGAAAGTGAAGATATTACGGTAGCACCTTTTTTAATAGCGGTGGGCTATGGAAATGGTGAAATTGAAAAGGCTAATATTTTAATAAATAGTTTTTCAAAAACCATAACAATTAACTTTACTAAAGAAAGTAATTATAGTGCAGAAGATGAAACTTATGTTAAAAATGCACTAAATAACTTTAAATTTGCAAAATATAAAAATGCTTATTCTAATACAGAGCATGATGCAGTTTTTACAATGTATAACATAGACGATGAAAACGGATTTAATGAATGGACACCAGATACTTATGATTTTAATAAACTATTAAATGATAGTTCTATTACAACAAAAAAAAGAATTGCTAGTGGATTATGGTGGGGTTCAACTCCATGGGGCTTGGGTAATGCAGTTTATTTTTATAAAAATGATGTATTATATGCCACAAAATTCATTTATAATTTAGCAGCATATGGTACTACATTAGATAATGGAACTCCAATAAATATGGCAAAACTTGACGAAGAATTTAATAAAGAAATTTATGAAGAAATGGCAAAAGAAATGAATAATCGTGGTTTTGATAATATTATTGGTGCTTATGAAATAACGGCTTATGGAACTACTAGTGATAGTATGAAAGTATCATTTACATTAGGAACTGATTATAACGGTAAAGAAGTACAGATATTACATAAAAAGAGCGATAATACCTATGAAATATTTACAACAACAGTGGAAAATGGTAAAGCAACAATAACTGTTAATGAGTTCTCGCCATTTATGATAGCATTAGGTAACAATAACAATAGTACAAATGTTGAACCTAGCAATGTAAATGTTGCACCAAACAACGCTCAAACTTCTTCAATTGATGTTGTTTTATATTCTATATTAGCAATTGGTTCATTATTAGGAATTACTTATATAGCAATTAAAAATAGAAAGAAAGTAGCATAATTGCTCTTTCTTCTTTTGTTTAGTGTATATGAAAAAATTGAAAATTAAAAATATTATCTTAATTCTATTAGTTATTGTATTTATATTTTCTATTAGTAGAATAATTCTATTATGTTTAGACTTAAACAAAAACAATAGAAATAGCAAAAAATTAATAGACCAAGTTGTTAATATAGAAATTGATGAAGAAACCAAAGAAGAAGTTATAAAAATAGATTTTGATAATTTAACATCTATCAATAGTGATACTGTTGGTTGGATAAAATATAATCAAGACAAAATAAATTATCCTATCGTACAGGCAAATGATAATTCTTATTATTTAAAAAAAGCCTTTGATAAATCGTATAATCAAGTTGGGTCAATATTTATGGATTATCGGAATAATTCTTTTGATGACAAAAATGTTGTTTTGTTCGGTCATGCTATGATAGACGGTTCTATGTTTGGTACTTTAAAAGATTTATTTCAAAATAATTTTTTTGATAATGTAGAAAATAATTATATTCAAATAATCAATAAAGATAATGTTATATTAACTTATCAAATATTTAGTTATTATATAATAGAAAAAGAAGAATACTATATTACCACATCATTTAACAATGATAATGATTTTAACGGATTTGTTAATACAATTAAAAATAGAAGTTACAAAAATTTTGATGTTAATGTTTCAATAAATGATTATATTTTAACATTGTCTACTTGTTCGGGAATGGGTGGTTCTTCTGAACGAAAAGTAATTCATGCAAAAAGAATTTAATAAAAACAGCACACATATTAAATAAAAACGAACTATAAATAGTCCGATTAAATCAATAAAAATACTGCATAGCAAAAGCTTATTTACATTAAATTATTTTAAAATTCAATATTATATATTGGATTTTATTTTTAATTTATCTACTTTTATATCAAGTGCATTTACATTAACTAATTCATAATAAACTAGTCGCTGTATTACATCTTTAAGACAAATATTAAATAGTCATATTTCTAAATGTAATCTGATACTGTGTCTACTTTATATTTTAAGCGAAACTCCTTTATATTTTCTTTTTTCAAAAAGTTCGTTAATTTTTCTATGTTTTTAATAGTTGGTTTTTCGAAAATAATATCTCTATATTTTTTATATTCTTTTTTGAATTTTTTAAATCCTTCTTCGTTGATAGTATCTTCTAATCTATCTCGTATATCATTGTATCTTTCTGATAGAGCATTTAAGCTCCTTTTTTTTGCTAACTGACAACTTTTGTCATTATAACCCTTTAACTTACTGTTTCTTTCACAATAGTTAGCATTTCTTTTTTTAGTTGCAAAATAATTTTCACAATGACTACATTTAAGGAATCTGTATTTATTAGTAATTAAATAATGTAAAACACTATATAATATCCCTGCTACAGAATAGCAAGTATAAGAATATATATAATCATTATCAATATTTATTTGTTCTTCAATAGCTTTATTAACTTTTTTGTTTATTCGTTCGTAAGTTGATACAAGTTCGTCAGTAGATTTAGGAATTATAGTATTTTCATTTTCTATTTCTACGAAAACGGAATTCTGCTCCAAAAAATTAAAATCAGTTTTTTCATTATTCTTAATAAAATACTCATCTGGCAATTCTTTAGCTAGTAATTCCATTTTTTTATATTTGTCTGCTATTTCATCTATTTCGTCTTTTCCTATTTTATCATTATTAAATCCGTTTAATTCTTTATAATCCAAAATTGCGTTTTCCTTAGTTGTAACAGAATGACTAAATTCTATTTCGCAAATTCGCTGTATTTGACCTAAATCTATTGAGGATTTTTGGTCGCTATTGATTATTGAATATATTTTTTCTCTAATATTCCAATATTGAGGTTCATTAGCCACATATAAATCTATTCCAAAAGATTTTTCGTATTTATAATATTCTAAATTAAAACTATCATTTTCTATTTTTAATATTTTGTTTGCACTTATTAAATCACATAACACTAATGCAGGATTAAAATGAGATGATTTTACTGTGTTATTATTTTCTATAACTTTTAGAATTCCACTGATTTTACTGTTTTTAATAGCTATATCAACAATGTATTTAGTATTCATAAACTCCTCCTATAAAGTGGTCTATTTTAATTGATAAATTTATAAGAACACCACCATTTTTAAAATAAGTGTTATTTGAGATAATGTTCTTGGCAATTATTTTGATTTTTAGCAAATGCCTAAAATAGTGCTTTAATATTTAAATTATTATAACCCATTATTAAAAAAATGTCAAAATATGGCAACAAAACATTTTGATTATTAAAGTGGTCTGTTTTAGTTAAATATTTTGCAAAAATCACACCCTAGAGGAAAAAACGCATATACGATAGAATGTTCTTGTAATTGCAATTACACAAATATTAAAGAAGGAGGAAAAATTATGGACTTAAGGGCAAAACTTGAGGAAAGAGTTTCTAAAGAGGGAAAACCGTATGTAGCGATTATTGTAAGAATAACGGACACCTACGAGAAACTAATCTTTTTAGATAAAGCCGAATTAGAGTTACTTAAACTTACTTATGGCAATAGCCAAAAGATTAAAATTAGTAATCCTCAACAATAAGGTTTTATCTATATGAGGAATGGCGTGAATAAAACCACGCCTCAACCTCACAAAAAATTAAAAATTAAAGGAGGAATAAAAAAATGAAAATTAAAGGAGGAAAAAAAATGAAAAAATATATAAATTTTTTTCAATTAAAAAAAGCATTTGATATTAATAAAGGCAAAATACATTTAAGTAAAAAATATTATATACATATATTTGCAAATGGTCGTACTGAAGTTGCTATATTTGATAAAGAAATATTAGGTAAATACAAGGCAATTGCTAAATTTGGGTATGATGAAAGAACTGAAGAAATTATTTTATGGTTAGCTGATAACGGTGTAATAATATATGAAAATAAGAGTTCTTACGCTTTAACAGACAATATTAATAAACTAAATGATATATTGCCAAACGAACTGGTATTAAATCTTAAAAAATATTATAAATGGAGGTTTTTATGGAAAATAAAAAATCAAATAAACTTGATTTTGAAGAAAGACAAATAATGCGAAGAAATAGAAAAAGAAATAAAATAAGATTTATACAAGGCATAAAACAATTATTTTTGAAAAAAAGAAATATTATTATATTTGCAATATTTATATTAGGTATGACTTTTGTTTGGTTTAACAGGTCTGTTTTACTTAATGTTACACCTAAATCTTTAGAGTTCCTTTTTAAAATATTAATAGATATTTTATATTGGATAATTTTTATTACCTTGATATCAGCAGTTTTTATGTGGTTTGGAAAACCAAAAAACGCACAAGAAATAGAAGATGATATAAAAGACTTGTTTAATATAAAAGAACCACATAGAGTACCTATAATAGTTTCAATTATTCGCAATAAGAAAAACATTGTTAAAACCTACAAATTTTATTCACCTGACTTTGCTAGACAAAAATATGAAGAAGAAAAAACAAATATAGAGCAAAAGTTTGGTGGTAAAATTCTAAACAAAATAAAAAGTAAAGGTAAATACATATTGTTTGATACTATTTCAAATAAAAATATTAAAGATGTAAAGGAGTTAAAAGATGACAGAATTTAATAGAGAATTAGTTTTAGGTTATGATTTAGAACAGTGGAATAACTTTGCAATTAAGAAAGAAATAAGTGTTGATATTTCGCCACGAACAAATTCCCATATAATCTTATCAGGTATGAGTGGTAGTGGTAAATCATATGCAGAACTTGGATTAATAGTAAAGTTGATTTTAGCTGAACCTGACGGTGAATATTATTTTGCTGATTATAAAGCAGATGATAATTTTGAGTGTCTTCGTGGCACTCCTCGTTATCGTTCGTTTAAGAAAACAACAGAATTATTAGATATAGTATATGAACGATTAAACGATAGAATGTCTGGGAAAGATAAAACACGAAATCCTATAACTTTGATTTGGGACGAATATATGGCAAATATACTTGCACTAATAGGCGAAGATAAAAAAGAAGCCACAAAAGTTATGAATAAAGTTAGTGAAATTCTTTTAATGGGACGCTCTATGGCAGTAAGATTTATTTGCTCTTGTCAAAGACCTGACGCTATTGCTTTTCCAGTCGGTTCTAGGTTGAATTATGGAATAGTTATAATTTTAGGTGGCGTTGTAAAATCAATATACGAAATGCTTATGCCTGATTATTTAGAACAAATAAAAGGGCAAGAATTTAATCGTGGTGAGGGCGTTGTTCTATTGCAAGGAATAGAGTTAAACTTTATAAAAATAGGACAAATGAGTGATATAGAAAGAGTTAAGAAAATTTGTATAGAAGCATTATCAAAATCAATAAAAGGTGGCGAAGCGTAGCGAAAGCCACCGTAGGAGTGGTTAGCATTGCCCACGACTTCGTTACAAGATACAAATGACTAATAAACTATATAAAATCAATAAAAAAATGCGTATCAAATAAAGATACAAGGAGGCGAAATATAAGTGCAAATTAAAAATGAACCTAGTAAAAGTTGGTTCTGTGAGTTTAATAATCCTGAATTACACGGTTTTGACGGAACACCTGATGAAATAGTAGATAAAATAATTGAAGTATGGATTAAAGATAATCCTCAAAGAACTTGTGCTGTTGCATATTGTGTTTCAGCCCTTGGATTAAAACATCTACATTGTGTATTAGAAGATAAAAAAAGTGTAAGATTTTCAGCAATAAAAAAATTGTATCACGGAATGAATATACAACCTACAAAAGGAAATAAACAACAGGCAGATGATTATATTAATAAGCGTGGTAAGTGGGAAGAAAAAGGGGAAAAAATAGTTTTAATTAAATATAATGGGGAAATACAAGGAAAACAAGGCAAAAGGAATGATATTGAAGCAATTGATGAATTTATACAACAAGGATTAACTCCTAATGAAATATTTGATATATCTCTTGCTTATAGAAAGTTTGAAAAAATAACAAAAGACGCATATTATAGAAAAAGATATTTAGATACACCACCAAAAAGAGAAATAAAAATTTATTGGCATTTTGGAAAATCAGGAACAGGTAAAAGTCATACTTATATAAAACTATCTGAAAAATATGGTGAGGAAAACATTTATAGAGTAAGTGAATATACAAATGGTTTTATGGATAAGTATAGTGGCGAGAAAATATTATTTATGGACGAATTAAGAAGTGATAGTTTGCCTTATACACTACTTTTAACTATGACAGATGTTTATAAAAGCCAAATTCATAGTAGATATACAAATACATATTGTCTTTGGAATGAAGTACATATTACAAGTATTTTTCCACCTGATGTAATGTATAAGCAAATGTTTTATCAAAGCAAAAACGACACATACAAACAATTAAAACGCAGAATATCATATATGATTTATCATTATATAGAAAATGACAAATATTTAACAAAAGAAATTCCAATGTCCGAATATAAAAAATATACTGATTTTAATATAGCAGATGATGAATTTTAGAGGTGAGAAAATGGAAAAACAAAGAAAAATAACTTATAGTGCGTATAAGATAGGAAATAAGACTGCGTTAGTTTGTGCTGTTTATAAAACAGAAAATGCACCTAAAATAAAAGATACATTAATAAAACTTATGCAGTCTGAAATAAAAGAAAAAAACGACAAGAAACTTTGCAATTAACGGTTAAAAGTAATATAATAACTATGATGTAAATATTGCTTTTGACTGTGCTAAAAAGGAGGAAAAATGAAACAGTCAAAACAAAAAAATAGCATAGAAAATACTATTGCTTTATATCTTAGAATTAGTCGTGATGACGGAACTGACGAAAGTTATTCAATTCAAAATCAACGAAAGTTACTACAAAAGGTAGCCAAAGAAAAAGGTTTTACTAATTTCGTTGAATTTGTTGATGACGGTGTATCAGGAACTAATAAAGACCGTAAGAATTTTAAACGAATGATAGAACAAGTAGAACAAGGTACAGCACTATTTTCAGCAGTTATAGTTAAAGATGTTACTAGATTTGCAAGGGACTATATACGAGCAGGAATGTATATTGAAGAAGTATTTCCTGAAAACGATATAAGATTTATATCTATTGGTGAGGGTATAGATAGTAATGAGGGCGACAATCCCTTTATTGGTTTTATGAATATAACGAGTGAATATTATAGCCGAGATATAAGTAAAAAACGCAGATTATCAAACCTAGTAAAAGGTAATGCAGGTGAACCACTGTCAGAACCACCATACGGCTATATTAAAGACCCTGATAACTCAAAAAAATGGATAATAGATAAAGTGCCTGCAACAGTTGTTAAAAGGATTTATAGTGATTATTTGGGTGGCAGAGGAACAGAACAAATTGCCTGTGATTTAAAAAAAGAAAAAATATTAACACCAATGAATTATTGGGCTAGTATAGGAATAAATCGTGCAGGAGGAAGTAGGAGCGAAAATCCTAGTGCTTGGAACTCATCAACCATAGTAAAAATTTTAACTACTCAAGAATATTGTGGTGATGTAATCAATTTTAAAACTTATTCAAAATCTTATAAACTAAAAAAACGACTTAAAAACAAGCCTGAAGATATGAAAATTTTTAAGGAAGTACACGAGCCTATTATAAGCCGTGAGGATTTTGATAGAGTACAACAAAAACGAGGTAAAATTCGCAAAAGAAAAACATCTGACGGCGAAGTAAATATGTTTTCAGGACTACTTACTTGTGCCGACTGTGGTTCAAATTTGAATTATCACTTTAATCAAAAAAATCACGATATCAAATATTTTAATTGTTCTAGCAATAATAATAACCGTGGGGAATGCACTCAAACTCACTATATCCGTGTAGATTTTTTAGAACAAATTGTTGTAAAAGAAATCAATAGACTAACTAAATTTGCTACACAATATGAAAAGCAATTTGCAGAACTTATAATGGGTTACTCTAAAACTTTGGTTGAAAGTGATAGACAAAATAAGCAAAAAGAACTTTATTCACTAACTGCTAGAGATAAAGACCTTGATGTACTATTTAACCGTATGTATGAAGATAATATATCAGGTAAAATAGATGATGAAAGGTTTGCTAGAATGTCAAAAACTTATTCAGACGAACAGTCAGAAATTGCTGAAAAATTAAAATTACTTCGTGCTGAACTAGATAAGAGCAATGAAAAGGAAATAACAACGGATATGTTTATTTCTACCGTTAGAAAATATACAAGAATAAAGAAACTAACAAGACAGATATTGAATGAACTTATTGATGAAATAAAGATACATCACGCTGAAAAATTAGCGACTGGCGAAACAGTCCAAATAGTGACTATATATTGGAATTGTGTAGGAATAATTGAAATTCCTGAATTACCTAAACTACCTATTGTAGATGTATCAATAAATACAAGACAAGGCGTAAATATTAAATATTCACAAAAAACATTATTAACATAAAAAAACTTACAGAACCGAAATCCTGTAAGATTACTTCTACTGGTGCGAGTGAAGGGACTTGAACCCCCATGCCGTAGGGCGCTAGATCCTAAGTCTAGTGCGTCTGCCAATTTCGCCACACTCGCAAGTTGGTGGACCTTGCATGACTCGAACATGCGACCGCCCGGTTATGAGCCGGATGCTCTAACCAACTGAGCTAAAGGTCCGCTTTGTTACTTCTTAATTCTAGCACAACCAAAAATAATTGTAAATAACTTTTTGTCCATTTACTATTAAAAAAAAATAATGTATAATGAATATAGAATTTTGAAGTAGGAGGGACATAATGCAAAAAGTATTATTTATATCAAGTACCGGCGGTCATTTATCCGAAATGCTTCAATTAAAAGGTTTGTTTAAAAAATATGCTTATCATATTGTTACCGAAAAAACCAAACAAACTCTTAGTTTAAAAAACGAGCATAATGTTGATTATTTAATATATGGCACGAAAGATAAAATTTCCTACTTAATAAAATTTCCTCTTAACTGTATAAAATCATTAATATTATATTTTAAAATAAAACCAAGCGTTATTGTTACAACCGGAGCTCATACAGCTGTCCCAATGTGTTTTATTGCTAAATTATTCGGTAAAAAAATAATTTTTATTGAAACATTTGCTAATTGTAAAACAAGAACATTATCGGGCAGAATGATTTATAAAATCGCTGATTTATTTGTCGTGCAATGGGAAAGTATGCTTAAGTTTTACCCAAAAGCAAAAGTTGGAGGTTGGATATATTGATTTTAGTAACACTCGGAACACAAGATAAAAGTTTTAAACGCTTATTAGAGGCAATTGACAATTTAATTGAGAAAAAAATAATTAAAGAAGAAGTAATCGTGCAAGCAGGTTCAACTAAATATAAAACCAAAAATATGCAAATATTTGATTTAATCTCGCAAGATAAATTAGACGAATTAAGAAAAAAAGCATCCTTAATTATTACCCATGCTGGTGTTGGTTCTATCTTAGATTCAATTAAACTAAATAAAAAAGTAATTGCTGTGGCAAGACTTAAAGAATATAAGGAACACACTAACAACCATCAAAAAGAAATCTTAAATAGCTTTTCTGAATTAGGTTATATTTTAAAAGTTGACGATATGCTTGATTTAGAAGAAGTCTATTTAAAAGTAACAGATTTTAAACCAAAAGAATATATTAGTAATACAGAAAATTTCCAAAAATTAATTGAAAGCCATATTGATAAATTCTTAAGTTAGATATAAGGAAGTGGTTTTATGCGTAAAATATTAGCTTTACTTTTAATACTCGGTTTAGCTTTTTTCTTTTTTTATCCTAAAAAGGAAACTAAAAAAACAAAAGCAATCGAAGTAGAAACAATAGGTGATGCTATTATAAATGAGTTTTATATTTATGGGGAAAGTTTAAATATAAAAGGAAATGTTACCTTACTTGATAGTGAAAATATTGAAAGTATGCAATTAATAATTGGTGATAAAAACATCGAATTAAATTATTCCCAAGAAGAAGATAGTTTTAATT
>JAISIT010000084.1 GCA_031261915.1 Candidatus Methanoflexus mossambicus | reverse complement strand
AATCGTGAATTTTTATATAACTCAATTTTATGAAGAAGTTAAAAATGAAAATTTATACAAAAATTGGCTAAAAGAATTTCTAAATGAATGTATCAAAAGTTAAGAGAAATACTATATTTAAGTAATTATTCTTTTAAATTATAGAATTAAATCTTTTTTTGATTTTATAATTTTTTGTTAGATATTCTAACCTTAATTTTCCAAGTTTTAATAATTCTTTTTTTAATTCTTTTTTTTAATTCTTTATCTTTAATAGTATTAATTCTATTAGTATTAATCTATATATCAACACATTCGTCATTAGATACCATAGATTCTTTTTCTTTTTTATATGAAACTTTTTTTATCTTAATTTATCTTAAATAAAAAATTTTACTCCTTTTTTAAGTAAATAAGAAAATAATCAAATAGATGGATATTACTCTATCAAAGATTAAAAATATTCCCTGGTTTTTAAAAATTTTAAAGTAGCATCGATATTTAGCATTTTCAATTCTTTTTCACTGTTTTCATATTTATTCATTTAAAAATCCATAGTCATAGGATTCAAACAATCATAAAAAGAACTACATTTAGCATTAACAAGAGTAATATTGTTATTTAAATCGTTATTAACTCCAAAAATTTCTTTAATCTTATGATCATTTCACAATTCCTGAATAAAACCATCCACAGTTAATAAAATATAATTTTCAAAGGTTAAAATTAAAATTTTAATAATAACAAATTAAATAATAAATATTTAACTTTTTAAAGACCTCAAGATAAAATTATAAAATTATACAAAATACTTAGAAAAACTTAGAAAAAGCATAAAATCTATCAATTTCCATAGTTTTTTATGAGAATAATTAAACAAGTCCATAGATTCAATGAAAACAAGTTTGCATAAAAAATCATCTCACAAAATACTTTAATTAATGTTTTATGAAAAATTACATATAATTATTACATCTTTAATAATTTTTAAAAAATTAATTTTTTAAATTGATGATATTAGGTAATAACATATATTAGATCTATTTAATTTAAATTTTATCCATTTAATATTTTTAATGCTTCTTCTATTTCTAAATCATTATGTACTACTTCAGCAATAGCTTTAGTAATTTTTGCAGGATTTTTGGCTTGGAAAAGATTTCTTCCAAATGCAACTCCAGCTCCACCAACTTCTAAAGATTCTTTAACCATTTGAAGTAATTCTTCATCTGTTTCAACTTTAGGACCACCAGCTATTACCACAGGAACAAGTGCACCGTCGACAACCTCTTTAAAGGAATCAGGACTTCCAGTATAATTAGTTTTTACAATATCTACACCAAGTTCGGAACCTATTCTTGCAGCATGTTTAACTAATTCAACATCATTTTCATCTTTAATTTTCTGTCCACGTGGATACATCATAGCTAAAAGAGGAATACCCCAATAGCTACATTTTTCAGATATTTCACCTAATTCTTGTAACATTTGACTTTCTGTATCTGCTCCAATATTAACATGAACAGAAACAGCATCGGCTCCAAGTTGAATAGCTTTTTCAACAGAGGTAACTAAGACTTTATTATTTGGATCTGGTGCAAGGGAAGTGCTTGCAGATAAATGAATAATAAGTCCAATATCACTTCCATATCCCCTATGTCCTTGATTAACAATTCCTTTATGCATTAAAATTGCATTAGCTCCACCATTTCTAATTTCATCAATAGTTTCACTAATATTAACAATTCCATCAACAGGACCAACAGTAACTCCATGATCCATTGGAGCTATTACTGTCCGGTTAGTTTTTCTATCTATTATTCTTTCTAATCTAATTTTCTTTCCAATCATGATTTCTCCATCTGAAAACACTTAAAATATAATATAAAAATAAATTTTAAAACATTATTTATAATTTATAGTTGATTTAAATATGAGTTTAAATAATTATTATAAAATAAATTAATAAATTAATAAATTTATTAAATTTAATATAGTATTTATTAACTTATATTTTTTATAATTAATTATAATTAAAATTATATCATTTTAAATTAATAAACTTAACTAAATAAATCTTAATAACTACTTAATAATTTTTAATAAAATTAAAGTAGAATTAAAGTAAAATTAAAGTAAAATTAAATATTAATTTTATAATCATCACAAAAATCTATAATATAAAATGTTTTTTCAATCGTTGTTATATTGTTTTCACTATCTTAACTCTTAATTATTATAATATTAATGAATTATTTATCTAATCATTTATCTAATCATTTATCTAATTTACTGCTCCATAGTTTAAATTCTTCCATTTGCTTTATTTGAGGAGGAATTCCACTTTCTCTTTGAGATTCAATACTTCCACTATATGATTTAAAATCTTCATAGGTTTTAGCAGAATTAACAAAATCAATAAGTCCTCTGTTTCTAATAATTGTATATTTTGGTTTTAAAGCTGAAGAATAAAGATAAAAAACCTTAAAAACAGTATCAGGATGATAACCTCCACCTAAATCTATTGAAAGAATATCACAACTTTGAGTTAATTTATAAACAGATTCTAAGCTATTGTGAAGACGAGCATCTCCATAGATAAATTTAAAATTACCA
>JAISIT010000083.1 GCA_031261915.1 Candidatus Methanoflexus mossambicus | reverse complement strand
ATAAAAAGTATTTAGAATTAGTTAAAACATAATTAATAAGAAAAGAATCACCAAAATCTCAAATATATTTTTCTTTTTTTATCTTAATATTATACTCATCTAATTTATAATCAGTAGTTTCATATCCGTTAATTAAAGAATATTTAAAAACACCTCTTTCTTTGTTTTTGAATATTCCATTATCTTTATCAATTACTCTACCAATATAGATAGGATCATTTACTTTTATACCATTTATACGATGAGGATTATAAAGATAACCATATTCATAATTATTTTGAGTTTTAAAATGTAAAAATTTAGACATACTACGTAAACCTCCAAACTATACTGCCGTGGTAATATAATTATGTTACCACATAATTACAAAATAAGTCAAGTAAAAAAGTCATTTTAATGACTTTTTCTAAAAAAATTCGTGTGGTAACATAAAATTTTGGGAATTTAAGATTATCTATTAATTCCTTTTGCTCTAATAAATTCATTTTTAATCCACCTCTTATATTAAATTATATAATAAGTTTTAAAATATATCTAGACTTTTTAATCATTTTATGTTACAATATGTACCAAGAAAGAGGGAATAGTATGTTAACAATAGAGGATTCACTAAAAGAAGTTTCAAACAGAAATGAACTAACGATTACAGAAAAGAGATTATTATCTAAATTAAATGGAATAATAAATAATCATTTATCATCAGTAATTGCCAATAATTACTATAATAAACAAAATAAATATTTAGGGTCTTCTCACATTTTAGTGGGTAGAACTTAAAAAGCGAAAGAAGTATCTATATCTAAATCACCTAATTCAAAGAAAATCATTGTTATTAAGTTATCTATATTTCTATATCCTCTACCTCTTGTTATAATAGCTTGTATTCTACTATTAATACTTTCTAATAATGCATTGGTTTTTTTGTTTTTAAAGTAGTTTAATATTATATCTTTATTCTTAGTAAATGTTTTAACTAACTTTCTACTATGTTTTGAATCTATTTCTGATACATTCTTAAGCCAATCTTCAAATATTATTGTTGCACTTTCTATATCATCATAATTATTATAAATGGAATTAAATAATTCTTTTTGTTTATAAAATAAAACTGTTTTAGCACATTCATTCTCTTTTATTTTAGCTAATTTTATTCTTTGATTATCTGTTAGATTCTCTTCATTTTTTAATAATACATACTTTAATCCTTTATTCATTTCACCAGATTTAACATCATCATTTCTTATTAAATTCATTGTCTTGTTTACTAGTCCTACTGCATGAAACCTATCAGCTATGTGAATAGCTTTTTTAAACTTTTTAGCTATACAATTTCTAAAAGTAGTAGCAAAGTCACTTGTTGCAGTCGTTATATTTTTAGGCTTTAATCCTTTATCTTTAGCTTCTTTAATTAACTTGTTTACAGCCTTTGTATTTTTACCAACTATTACTCCTATTACACGCCCACCATTATGATCAGCAAGGATAGTTATAAATTCTCTACCAGAGTATGCTTTTTCATCCATTCCAATTATTTCTACTGTACTTAAATCAACTTTATCTCTAGCTATTAATACTTCATTTTTAATAATTCTAAATACTGTTCTTGAATCTAATCCAGTCATCTTACTTGCGATACTAACTCCTCTTTTAGCTAAGGCTAATACAAGCTTTTCAAACAATATTGTAAAACCTGTATATCCTCTAGCCCATGGTACTTCTAGATTGTTTATACCTTTTTCTGATTTAATTCTAGGTACTCTAGCATGTATATAAGCTCTATATTGAAAGAAATTTAAATGTCTCCAAGTTCTTTCTACAGTATCATAAGCAGTAACTAAATTACCTTCTTTGTTTTTGAACTTTGAACCTCTTTTAAAAGCTACATTAATATGAAGTTCATTACCATCAAACTTAGTTTCTGTTATATACCAAGGTTCAGTTATACCTAAAGCTAGTTCAAATATCTTTATCTTTTCATTATCTATATTTTGCATTCTATCACCAGTATTAGTATAACATCTTTTTATTATATATTTTAACCTGTTTTATATTTACCCACTAAATTATGCGTAGAACCAAATTTATTTGGATCACTTAACTCTATTCCATTCCATAAATCATATTTCCCCATTTATTTCCTCCTCTAAAACAATAATTTCTTCTTAATTTATATATTTTTCTATATCAAACTTTATATCTATACCATTAATATTAGTAACTTCAGCATTTGTTTCTTTTTCTTCTATATTAATAGCTAATGTTTCTTTTTTTATTAAATCTAAATAACTACTAATTGATTCACTAAAATTATCATTATTTTCATAATATATATTAATACGATCAACTATATTATAATCTTTACTCTTTCTTAAATTTTGAATCTTACTAATAAATTCTCTAGCTATACCCTCATCTATTAATTCTTTTGATAAACTAGTATTTAAAATAATAAACTTGTCTTCTTCATATGCTGCATTACACCCTTCTTTAGAACTTATTTTTAATTCAATCATATCTT
>JAISIT010000030.1 GCA_031261915.1 Candidatus Methanoflexus mossambicus | reverse complement strand
CTTGCAATAACATGTTTTTCTACTTTTCTCTCTTTTAACTCATCAGCTATTCTCTCTATCCAATGCTTCATTTCATCACCGTTATAATAGTAAAATGTATTTTAATTGCATTATAAATTGATTATAAGTTGTAATTATAAGTTGTATTCATGAATATATTTATAAATATATTTATAAAATGTATTTTAATTGATAAAATCTTAATAAATTTTAATAAAATTAACTATATAAGTTTATTTATAAAATTAGCACTATATTAACAAAATATTAACTATTATATAATAATATTAGCATTATAATTAATATTATATTTAGAATTAATATAAATTAGTATCATATTTATTGGTTGATTTATTAATATTAATTTTATTTTAATTGTTATAAATATTTTCATATAATAATACTAAAAAACTAAAAAATAATACAAAAACACAGTTTAAGGAAAAGAGCAGAAACATTTACAAAGTCTTTAATATCATTTTTTAGCATATTCTAAAGCTTTCTTACCTAAATCAGTTATTGTATACAATCTCCCTACTTTTTTATCAGGATTTAGGCATTTAACTAACTTATTTTCATTTAGTTTCTTCAAAGTTCTGCTTACATTTGCTTGACTTAATCTTAATGCCTTAGCTATTTTAGTAGGTGTCTTTATTCTATTTTCCAAATAGTCTAAAATTCTTTCAATATTTTCTGATGATTGAACTATTGATATTACTTCAATTAATTCTTCTTCCATAATAATATGAGTATTTCTAATTAATATAATTTTTCATATCATTTATTTAATTATAAGATATCAATAACATACCAATATTTATATAGTTGTTTATTATAAATTTAAACAAAGATATTTGAAAATTTAAAAATTATAAAAATAAGGTAGAAATTATGGAGAAAAAGAAAAAAATAATATTAGGAATTATAATAGATAAATTTCTATAGGAGTAACATTATAATGAAAGAACTTTTAGAAAAATATGAAGGGATTACAATAGGAATTAATTGTTTTGATCCAATTGAAACAGACTTACTCGAACTTTTTACAGTGAAAAGCAATTATTTTGGAGTTATGAATAGAAGTACAGGCTATAAGTCCTATTTTCCCTACAATGCAATTCTAGGCATACATGAACAAAAATATTTTACTACAAAAACACATTACATTAAATTCCCTTTATTAATCAAAATAGACCATCTTATAGTATATAAAGGTGGTTCACGTGTTGGTTTTGGAGTGATATTTTAAATAATAAAAAATGAGGGTTTAACATGGGTGAAATAATTCCTGAAAATTATGCTATTATGTTTTCTTTAGAAGAAACAAAAAAAATCATAGAAAATAATACTATAAAAAACATGTATTCTCATAATTTAGACATCAAAAAACATGCTTATGATGATAGTGATAATACTTTCAATCTTGAGATAGGAGGATTGTTTAGCTCTAAAAAATGCAATATTCTTTTAACTCCCACCAAAAATGGAACTAACATATTCGTTGACTGTGATGATGAAAGAATAGTTCGTAGAATAATCACAAGTATAAGCAATAGTTTAATTTAAAATCTTTGTTAGATATTACTTTTTATTAAGTGTATAAAGCAAAAATATTTTAATAAAGTATAGAAATAATTAATACGATGACATAGGGGGACTTTATTATATGGATATTAAAGATAAACTTTTATATAAAATTGACAAAAAGACTATGGAAAGTAGAATAAGTACATTAAAAATTGGAGTTATTTTAGCAACCATATTTTGCATAATATTGCTCATTATAGCAGGTTTTAACTCTATGAATAATACTGAAGGGAGTTCTTCTGTGAGCACAACACCTATAACATCATTGAGCTTAACTAATGACTCTGCAAATGTAAGCTCTGAGAATAAAAGTTGTTCAATAACCGGCACCACTGAAGCAAGTACAGTTTTAATAAAGTCAGAATCATTAAATATATCTCAAAAAGTTAATGTTACAAATGGAAGTTTTGAATTTAACATAACAGAGATTCCTGAAGAACTTAATACTGGAACAGTTGAAATTTCTGCAGAAGTTCAAGGAAAAGAGAAAAACACACAAACTTTCACAATCAATGTTTTTAAAATATATACTTCTGGAGGATACAAAGTAGGTTCTGATATTCCTGAAGGCGAATACAAATTTACTCAAAGTGAAGGTGGTGTTGGAATGGTAGAAAGATTTGGTGATTCCTCTAAAGAAGATTTAAAAGATGTTCAAACAATTGATAAAGTAGGAAACTCATTTTACATCACTATCAAAAATGGAGAATATGTTACAATTAGTTCTGGCGAATTAGTTAAAGCATAAATAAAGATTGAAAATGTTATAATTGATAGTTGCAGTTTATAATTGTTAACTTATCATTTAACATTATCATTCCATATATTATTTATAAAAATATTTGCATTGAAGAGGTTGTCCCACAATTATTTTTAGTCACGAAAATAAGCTCAATTAGAGCTTTAAATTAAAAAATAAGAAACTTATTTTTTAAAAAACATGAATTATGAAACTGCCTCTGAAATTAAAATAAAAATAAAAGATAAAAATTTTAATAAAAACATTTTAATAAAAAGCTTAATAAATATTAAAAAATAGCTATTTCAATTAAACTTCATCAAAGAAGTCGCTTTCAGCTTGATCTAACCATTCATTAACTATCTTTACAGCACAATAATTTCCACACATTGTACATGTGTCAGGATCTTCTGGAGGTCTGTTTTCTCTTTTTGCACGGGCATCAGCTGGACAAATAGCTAAAGCATATTGGTCTTCCCAATCTAAATGTTTTCTAGCATTAGCCATTTCTAAATCTTTTTCTCCATTGTGAACTCCTTTTGCCATGTCTCCAACATAAGCACCAAT
>JAISIT010000248.1 GCA_031261915.1 Candidatus Methanoflexus mossambicus | reverse complement strand
AAAAAATTAAAAAAAAATTAAAAAAAAATTAAAAAAAAATTAAAAAAAAATTAAAAAAAAATTAAAAAAAAATTAAAAAAAAATTAAAAAAAAAAAATTAAAAAAAAATTAAAAACTCTAAGAAAGTCTAAGTATTGATTTTAAATCTCGTGATAAAACTTTAATAATCATATACATTATAACACAAAGTACTACACTTTATACAGTCATATTAGATTTAATTAAAGAATAAATAACTAATTTTAATGAGGATTCAATGAAAATTGGAATTTTAGGATGTGGAGCTATCGCATCAATTATTGTTAATGAACTATTTAACGACCCTAATATTCAAATAAAATATTTTTACGATTTGGATATTGATAAAGCAAAAAGAATAGCAAAAATAAATAATGGAATAGCTACAAATAACTTTGATGAATTAATAGAAAATAGTGATTTAATTTTAGAATCAGCTTCACCAAGAGCCGTAGGAGAATTTGGAAAAAAAATACTTGAAAAAGGCAAAGATATTTTAATAATGAGTATTGGATACTTAATGGATGAAAACAAAAGATTTGAACTTGAAAAAATAGCTAAAGAAAATGGAGCAAAAATATATCTGCCATCTGGAGCTATTATTGGATTAGACGGATTAAAAGCAGCATCCATTGGAAAAATCACAAATATCATATTAACAACGAAAAAATCTCCTAAATCAATTGATACTGATGGAAAAAAACAAATAATATTTGATGGAAAAGCATCAGAAGCTATTAAAAAATTCCCTAAAAACATTAATGTTGCTGTAGCATTAAGTATTGCCGCAAAAAAAGATATTGATGTTAAAATAATAGTTGATCCTGAAATAGATAAAAATATCCATGAAGTTTATGTTGAAGGAGAATTTGGAAGTTTTAAAACAATTACTAAAAATGTTCCATCAAAAATAAACCCTAAAACAAGCATTTTAGCAGCATTTTCAGCTATTAATTTACTTAAAAGTATGAATGAAACAATCCAATTTTAATTTTCTCTAATTTTTTCTCTAATTTTTTAATAACTCATATTTACTAAATAATATCTTATTCTATATTTATTTTATTATTATTTTTACTTTTATTTTTATTATTATTATCATTACCATTATTACTATTATTACTACTATTATTATTACTACTATTATTTTCATTATTACTATTATCATCATTAAATAACAACTGATTTTATGAAAGAATATGAAATTTTTAAAGACTTAAAAGTCCCTATTAATTCAAAAATAATTATACGCTTAGATGGAAGAGGATTTCATAACATAAGCAAAAAATTAAAACTTAAAAAACCTTATGATGAAAAATTTACTAAAAGTATGGTTAAAACGAGTGCTATTTTCTTTAAAGAGTTTTCTCCAGATTTTGTTTATACATTTTCAGATGAAATAAATATTTTAATTTCAAAAATTCCATTTTCTGGTAGAATTGAAAAAATAGATTCAATTTTTGCAAGTTTAGCTTCAAGTGGGTTAACAATTAATTTAAATAAAATTAATAATATTAGTAATAATACAAATAACAATAATACAAATAACAATAATACAAATAGCAATAATATCATTAATAATATTTATAATGATAAAAATAACAGGAATAATAAATGTATTAATAAAAATAACAATAATAAAAATTATAATAATCAAAATAAGATTAATACTAACACCAATTATGCAATTAGTTTTGATTCAAGAGTTATACTCATTCCTAATGAAAAAATCACTGATTATTTCAAATGGAGACAAGATGAAGCATTTAGAAATCATGTGAATGGTTATGGATACTGGACTTTAAGAAAAAAGTTTTCAAAAGAAAAAGCTTATGAAAAGCTTAAAGGAATGAAACAATCAGAAATTCATGAACTATTATTCAAAACAGAAAAAATCAATTTAAATGATTATCCTCTTTGGCAAAAAAGAGGCATAGGACTTTATAAAAATGAAGAAAAAGAATTAATTTTTGATACCAAACTTCCAATATTTAATAAAGATTTCTTTAATAGCAAAATAATAAAATATTAATAGCAAAAATAATAATGTTAATAGCCAATATTAACATTAATAACAAAAGAATAATAAAAATAGAAAAATAATAGAAAAATAATAGAAAAATAATAGAAAAATAATAGAAAAATAATAGAAAAATAATAGAAAATAATAAGAATAATAAGAATAATAAGAATAATAAGAATAATAATAGATTAATTATACATAACATGAAATTTAGTAAAAAAAGAGGATTATATTATGTTAGATAAACTATTCTCAAAAATTGTTAAAAATGACAAAATGGATTTTAATGAAGTTCATGTTAAAGAAGAAGTAATAGATTATATTTGTGAATTAGCAATAAATGCAGATCCAAATGAGTTTATGAGCAATTTTGAAGGTAAAGTTAAAAATAAAATTTTAACAATTACAGGATTAGTTTTTCTTCCAACCATAAGCTCTGGAGAAGCAGTGGTTATGCAAACAAATATGATGCCAGTGACAATGACTTCATGGGGAACCGTTCATAGCCATCCAGGACCAAGTGCACTACCTTCTGATGCAGATTTATTTACATTTTCAAAAAATGGATTGTTTCATATGATAATTTCTCGACCATACAGAGTTGAAGACATAATAGCATATAATCGATATGGAGAATTTATGGATTATCAAATAATTTAGTATTTACACTTTACACATTACAATTTATAATTTATAATTTAAACATTTTAAAAATCATTAAAAGGTATTAAAAAGTATTAAACATTATTAAACATTATTAAAGATCAATTATTCTTAAAAACATCAAAAACAACAAGTTTATTTTTTAAATTTAAATTATCTTCTGGAAATTCAATATTAGACCCATTGTAAACAATTCGTATTCTAAAATTATTTTTATCTTCAAAATCAGAAACATTAATATCTTCATTAATTTTAGATATTTTAGTATTAAAAATAGACATTATATCTTCAGGACTGGTAATTTTTAAATTACCATTCAAATAGCTATTATGAATAATTTCTATTATTTTAAAACCAGAATTACCATTACCATAAGGATTTTTAATATTTTTCATTGAATTTGAGAATTCACAATCATTTAAAACTTTTTTAGAAAATTCAATTATCTTATTTTCATCTGCACCAACTAAAATATTGGCTCCAACATCAACAGTTTCTGGTCTTTCCGTATTATACCTTAAAGTAATAGCAGGAACGTTTAAAGTAATAGCTTCCTCTTGAAGTCCTCCAGAATCAGTTAAAACAAGAGAAGATTTTGATAAAAGTAAAAGAAAATCCAAATAACCTAAAGGTTTAATTAAATGGATATGATCAAGTTTAGATAATTTATCTAAAAGTCCAAAATCTTCAAGAGTCTTTTTAGTTCTTGGATGAATAGGAAAAATGATATTTGCTTCAGTTAACTTAGAAATAGCTCCAATAATACTTATTAAACGTTGTTTATTATCAACATTCTCTGCTCTGTGCATTGTTAATGTAACGATGTTTTCTAAGTTTAATAACTTCTTATCAAACTCTAATTGACGATTAGGATTTTTAGCTATTTTTAAGTTTCTATAACAAGCATCCACAATTGTGTTTCCAGCAATATGAATTTTATTTCTATCAATTCCTTCAAGAGATAAATTAATAGCTGATTTTTCAGTAGGAACAAAATAAAACATAGAACAAGCATCTGCAATCTTTCTATTTACTTCTTCGGGCATAGAATCATCATAAGAACGTAATCCTGCCTCAACATGCCCAACAGGAACATGTAATTTAGATGCAACAAGTGCTCCAGCTAAAACCGCATTGGTATCTCCTTGAACAAGAACAATATCAGGATGTTCTTTAACTAAAACCTCTTCAATTCCCTCCATCATCTTAGCCGTTTGTTTTCCATGTGAAAAAGAACCAACAGCAATATTATAATCGGGATATGGAAGTTTAAGGTCTTTAAAAAAAGCATCAGACATTTCAGGATCATAATGTTGACCAGTATGAATCAAAAGAAGTTCCATATCTTTTTTTATAATTTCATCAATAACCGAAGCCATTTTTATTATTTCAGGTCTTGTTCCAAGAATAATAGCTATTTTCATTAAATTCCCCAATTATTATCAATTTAATTATTTTATATTTACTTATTTATATGATTTATTAAATTCTAATTTATTAATTATTTATTAAATACTTATTTATCTGATACTTTTATTAAATACTTATGTTATTAAATTATTAGTTTTAATAGTATTTATAAATTTATTAATTTTAATTAATAGTATAAAATTTAAATAATACAAGAAATTAGAACTATTTTCCATTTATTTATTTTTAATAAATAAACAATAAAATAAAGATACTGTCAATTTTCAACTGGTTCAATCCAAATAAAAAATAGCTTAAGATATATTAAAATTGAATTTGCTTAATTTGTCCTGAAAATTAATATTATTTAAATTAAGTTAAAATTTTGACGAATTCCAAAAAAAATTAAAAAAAATAGCAAAAATTAAAAAAAATTAAAAAAAAAAATAGAATGATAAATAAAATAAAATAAAATAAAAAAA
>JAISIT010000227.1 GCA_031261915.1 Candidatus Methanoflexus mossambicus | reverse complement strand
ATGTAATATTTCATTTCCTATATTCATATCTTGTATTTTTTCAGCAATATTAACAATATTAAATTCACCATCAATAGTAAAATTTATATTCATTGGAATTGATATTTCTAACATGTGGAACACCTTTGTAATTTTTTTTTATCACAATTAAAAAATGTGTTTCCACACACTATTTATAATTTTTTAACCAACCTTGAAACACGACCAAAATTTTGATGGACGAACTTTTTGGAAGAGATAATTTTATTGCACAGTTTATTTGGCAAGATAAATACACGACAACTAATGATAAACAAGGAATTTCAAGCCAAACAGATTATATTTTATGTTATGAGAAAAAAATAGAAGGATTTTTACCAAATAAATTACCACTTCGTGAAGAATATGTAAAAAAAACATATAGGAATGATGATAACGATGGAAAAGGAAAATATCGTCTTGTTCAAATGTATAAAAAGAAAAATCCTAAGTCTTATGAAGTTGTTTCACCTACTGGAAAAACTTGGAATTTGCCTTGGAATTTTACTAAAGAAAATTTTGAACAAATGGATAAAGAAAATAAAATTTATTGGGGGAAAAAAGGAGATGCTCAACCACAAAAGAAAGTTTATTTATCTGAAAGCACAGGTATAAATCCTATAAATTTATTGCTTGGAAATGATGTTGGATTTTCACAAAATGGAGGGAATGAGATTGAAAAATTATTTAAGAATAGAAATACATTTGCATATCCAAAACCTGAAGGTTTATTAAAAAGGATAATTGAAATTTCTACAAATGAAAATGATTTAATCTTAGATTTTTGTTTAGGGAGCGGAACAACTGCTGCTGTGCCACATAAGATGAATCGACAGCATATTGGAATAGAACAAATGGATTATATTGAAAATGTTTCTGTTGAGAGATTAAAAAAAGTTATTTCTGGAGAACAAGGAGGAATTTCTGAATCTGTTAATTGGAATGGTGGAGGAAGTTTTATTTATTGTGAATTAATGAACTTTAATCAAGAAGCTATTGATTTGATTCAAAATAGTAAAGATACTGAAGAATTAATTATTATTTGGGATAAAATATGTGAAAAATATTTTTTAAATTATGATTTGGATATTCATAAATTTAATAATAATTTAAAAGAATTTAAAGATTCTGAATTGGATAAACAGAAAGAAGATCTTATAAAAAGGTTAGATAAAAATCAATTGTATGTTAATTTATCTGAAATTGATGATAAAAAGTTTAATGTTGATGAAAATGTTAAACGATTGAATAAATCATTTTATAATATTACTTATGGTTTTTAAAATTAAATTCTAAGATTTTTTTTACCTTTTTTATCATTTTTACTTTATTTTAGTTTTTATATTCTTCTTCTAATTCTTTAATGGTTTTTATTTGGCATTTTACTTCTTTGTATTCTGTGTCTTTGATTGCTATTGCGAGTAGTAGTGTGTTTTTGTCTTGGTATTCTTGGTAGTATTTTTTGTCTTGTATTTGTTTCATTGCTTTTTTGATTAAGCTATTTAGTGTGGTTTTGGGGTTTTGTGTGTATTTTATTTCTCCGATTATGATTAAATTGTCTTTATATTGTGATATGAAGTCCATTTCTCCTTGTGCGTTTGGTTTTTCTATTTCTGTTTTTAATCCCATTAAATAGAACCATGATGGGAATATGGTGTGGTAGTATTGCCAACTGGATTGTTGTAGTTTGTATGGTATTTTTCCAATTAAAATGTTGAGTATTTGGCTTGTTTTTTCGTCGTCTTTTTGTATTACGGAATTTAAGAATTTATGGGCTAATGGTTCCATTTGTTGTGGCATATTATTGGTGTATGATCCTACTATATAGCTGAATAGTGAGTTTTTAACTTCATAGTTTGGAATATCTAAGATATATTCATCATAAATTGTTCCTTCATGTTTTTTGATGGTTAAATATCCGGTTTGAAGTAATGATGTTGTTAAATCAATATTTGTCAGTTCAAATGTTGGGAATTCTCCAGTAAAACTTTTATTTACTTCTAAAAGACTTTCAATGTTTATGTTGTCTCTTTTCATTAAATCTATTAAAAATCTTGGTGTTCCACTTTCAAACCAGTAATTACTATATTTTTTCATGCTTAATAATGAGAGTATGGAGTTAGGATTGTATAAAAAATTTTTACCATCCCATGAATAGCCGTCATAACATTTTTTTATCCTTTTAAGAGTTTTTTTGTATGTTTCATTCTTTGTTTTGCTTAAATCTTTTATATGCTCTTTAAATTCTGTTTCTAAATCTTTTTGACTATATCCACAAATCGTAGAACATCTTTCATCAATCGTAAGATCAGTTAAATTGTTTAATTTGGAGAAAATACTGGTTTTAGTGAATTTAGATACTCCTGTTAGGAATAAAAACTTTATATGTCTTTCTTTTGATTTTAAAACTTGATAAAATCCACTTAAAGTTTCCCTAATCTCTTCGGCTACTTCAATTTTATTTATATTTTCCATAATTGGAAAATCATACTCATCAACTAATACAACAAGTTTTTTGTTATGTTTTTCTTCTAATTTTTTAATCAATTCTCCAAATTTTCCTTTTATTTCTATATTTATTAAGTTTATTGAATTATCTTCAGCTATTTCATCGATTAAACCATGTAATGAATTTTCAAATCTTTCATTTGTTTTAACATCCGTTATTCCTATATCTAAGGCTAAAACTGGATATTTTTCATTCCAATTCCATTTATCGTAGATATATAATCCTTTAAATAGTTTTTTATTTCCTTCAAATAGCTCTTTAAATGTATCAAGAAGTAATGTTTTTCCAAATCGTCGTGGTCGTGACAGGAAGCATTTTGTTTCATTTTGAAGTAAATTATAGATTTCTTTTGTTTTATCTATATAAATATAATTCTCTTCTCTGATTTCTTTAAAATTTCCTATGTTTTTAGGTAATTTTTTCATTTTATTTTTTCCTCATTTGTTTTTTTTATGTTATTTAGTTATTTTTATTATTTTTATTAATTAATAAATATATTTAATGATATTGATTTCATTGTCATTTTACTTAATTTATATATTATCAATTAATATTAATATATTTTTGTATTATCTTATGTATTGGTGTTAACTTTTGTGATATATTGTTAATTGTTTAAGTTTTATATAATTTTCATGAGTTATTGTTTAAGTTTGCATTTAATTGGATTTATCCATTAATTTAGTGTATTATTGTTCTAATTTAGAAGTTAATATTTATTTTCTACTTACATATATTTTAAGCTTAATATTAATCCAATAATTTGGATTTTCTTTCATATTTTTTTAGTTAAAATTCTTTCATTTGCGTTTTCTAAATATTCTTTAATATTTTTTATATTTTATTCTATTTTTTGTTATTTTTTTAGAATAGCCAATATTTCTTTTCCTAATTTTGTTAATTGATATAATCGTCCTCTTTTCGCATTTTCATTTAGACATGTAACAATTTTCTTCTTTTTTAGTGCATTTAAATGTTTGCTTGTATGAGTATAACTTAATCGTATTCCTTTTGCTATTTCACTTGGAATTTTTGTTTCGTCTGCTATAAAAACTATTATTTTTTCTCTATATTTTGAAGATTTAATAAATGAAAGCAATTCTACTATTTTTTTATTCATATGGGTATTTTATAGGTAATTTAAAGTATATCTTGTGGCTTTTTAATTTAAAATTAAGGGCATTTTAAAGGCAATATATAAATATTAATTTAAACAAATTTTTAGTATTTCATATTTTTTTTTAAATATTTTTTGTTTTTTAATTTTAATATTATTAGATTTTTAATATTTTTTAATTTTAATAGTCTTTATTTGTGGCGGGATTTAATGTCAGAGAATTTTTTACAAGATAAAATTATAAAAGAATTGGGAAAAAGAGAAATATGCTCATTAGAATTAGATAATGAGATTATTGAAAATTTAAATCCTAAATTTGGTTTAAGGGATTATCAGACTAAAGCATTTCAAATGTTTAAATCTTATTTTGAAAATGAGTTTGATTTTAAATATAAACCATTATCTGCATTGTTTAATATGGCTACGGGTTCTGGAAAAACATTAATCATGGCAGGTTTGATTTTATATCTATATAAACATGATTATAGGAATTTTTTATTCTTTGTTAATTCTGCTAACATTATTGAAAAGACTAAAGATAATTTTTTAAATTTTGGGTCTGAAAAATATTTATTTGATGAAAAAATTAATATTAATGGAATTAATGTAAATATTTCACAGGTTAATAATTTTCAAGATTCTTCTGATGATGAGATTAATATTTGTTTTACTACTATACAGAAGCTTAATGGTGATTTAAACACTGAAAAAGAGAATAGTATAACGTTTGAAGATTTTAAAAATCAGAAAATAGTTTTCATAGCTGATGAAGCACATCATAATAAAAAAGATGCATGGAAGAAAACAATAGCTGATATAACTAATGCAAATCCTGAAAATATCTTATTAGAGTTTACTGCAACACCAAAAATTGAAAATGATGAAGAATGGGGGAATAATAATGGAAATAATTTATTATATAAATATGATTTAAAACAGTTTGTTGAGGATAAATATTCTAAAATCATTGATCTTTTTGAAGTTAATGGAGAAAAAGAGTATAGAATGCTTTTAGCAGTTATAATAAATCAATATCGCCAAGATTTAGCCCATAAACATGGATTAAATAATTTTAAACCAGTTATTCTTTTTAAAGCTATTCGCACAATTAAAGAATCAAATGAAAACCATCAAATTTTTAGGGATTTAATTGACAATCTTGAAGAAAATAAAATATTGGAAATTAAAGAAAAATCAAAAGAACCATTATTTGATAAGATATTTAAATTTTATGCTGATGAGGATTTATCTATATCTCATTTAATTAGAAAAATTCAAATTAATTTTTCAGAAAATAACTGTTTAAATGTTAATGAAAAGAATTTAGATAATGAATCTAATGCAAAGGATAAAAAAATATCCACAGAGTTAATTAATCAGCAGATTAAATTAAATAACTTAGAAGATAAAACTAATCCAATTAGAGCTATTTTTGCTGTTGAAAAGTTAAATGAAGGTTGGGATGTTTTAAATTTGTTTGATATTGTTAGACCATCTGATAAAAAGTTTGGTTCTGGAACTAAAGGATCAACTACTTCTGAAGCACAACTTATTGGACGTGGTGCAAGATATTATCCTTTTAAATTAGATGAATCTCAAGATAAATACAAAAGAAAATATGATCATGAGAGCGATAATGATTTAAGTATTTTAGAAGAATTATATTTTTATAGTTATGAAGAACCAAGTTATATCTCTGAATTAAAATCTGCATTAAAAGAAGAAGGATTATCTATTAAAGATGACTTAGAATCTAAGGAATTGAAGTTAAAAGAGTCATTTAAAAAAACAAAACTCTTTAAACATGGTAAAATATGGATTAATGATAGACAAAAGAGAAAAACTTATGATTTAAATTCATTTGAATCAGTTAAATATTTTAATGAACCTTTTGTTCATGAAATTTATTCTGGTAGAAGTAAAAAGAGTAATGCATTAAATAATAATGAGGATAATGATAAAAATGAGGAAAATTCAAATTGGACAAGTAAATCTATTGGCATAGGTGAAATAGAGAATAATATAATTAGAAAAGCTATGGCAAAAATTAGATTTTATAATTTCAATAATTTGAAAAAGTATTTTCCAAATATTACCTCTTCTGAGGATATTATTTCAGAATCTAAATTTTTAAATAAAATGATAATTAAATTCAAAGGGCAAAAAATAGATTTAGATAATTTAAACAATAAACAAAAGTTGGATGCTATTTATAGATTGTTAATTGAAATCAAAGATAAAATTAAATTATCTACTTTTGAATTTAAGGGAACTAAGTTTAGTGAAAAGAATATAAGTGAAATTTTTCAGGATAAAGTATTAAATATTCCTAAAGGAAGTCCAAGACTAAATGGTGATGAAGATTTTTTAAGGGATAAAGATTGGTATGCATTTAATGCTAATTATGGAACTGAGGAAGAAGAAGCTTGTGTTCACTTTTTAGATGGTTTGATTAATGATTTAAATCAAGATTTTAAAGAGATTTTCCTTGTTCGTAATGAATTACATTTTAAAATTTATAATTCTAAAAATGGAGAAGCTTTTGCTCCTGATTTTGTTTTATTTATGATTGATAAAGATGAAAATGAAATAAAATATCAATTATTTATAGAACCTAAAGGTAAACATTTAATTAAAGAAGATAAATGGAAAGAGGAATTTTTAAAAGAAATATATCTTGATCCAAAACTTGTTAAATATGATGGTTCTGAAGATAATTATCGTGTTATTGGGTTACCATTTTATAATAAACATGATGAAAATAAATTTAAAGAAATTATTGAAGATAAATTAATGATAAATTAGTTTTAATGATTTTTTGATGTTTATTTTATTTTTAAATAAAAATAATATAGTTTGATCAAATAAAAATAATTAAAAGATAATTTAATTAAATATAAATCTTTAATTTGATTAAATGAAATTTAATTTTGATTTATTTTTGAGTTTTTTTATTATTCGCATAAGTTTTATTTAAGCTATTTAAAACATATTTAATCCATATATAGGATAATATTGCTCCAATTAAACCTCCAATTGAATATCCTATCCATACTCCTGTTATTTTTAATGGAATAATCATTGTAAGTATGTATACAAAGATTATGGTAAAAATAAAAGATCTGATTAAAATTGTTATTAATGAATTAAGTCCTTTACCCATTGATTGGAATGAATAGGTTGGAATTAAACCAATTGGAAGTGCCATTATTTGAATAACTATGATTCGAATAAATAAACTTATTCCTGGAACTAAATCTGCACTTGTGGAGGTATAAGCAAAAAGGCATGATATTTGTTCTGCAAAAATAAATAAAAATATGCACATTATTAATGAAGAGATTATACCTAATTTTAAAGCATAATTAAATCCAACTTTCATTTTTTCAAAGTTTCTAGCACCATAGGCAACACCAATCGTGGTTAAAACTGCTGTTCCAATACCTACATGAGGAACTAATGTCATTAAAAATATTCTATGTCCTGCACTATAAACAGCTACTCCATAAGCTCCTGAAACAATTGTAAGGATATAATTAAGCACAATAGCTAAAATAGATACAATAACTATATCTGCAGATGCAGGAATACCTACATTTAATAAATTTTTCATTATGCTATTTTTATAATTGAAATCTTCTCTTGTGTAGGATATATATGTCTTTTTTTCAATAAATAACCAGTATAACATTATAATACAAGATATTAATGCAGATAAAACAGATGCCCATGCAGCTCCAGCCATTCCCCATTTTAATGTATAAATAAATATTGGATCTAAAATACAATTTAAAATAGCTGTAATAGCTAAGGTATACATTGCTCGATTTACATCTCCTTCTGCTCTTAATATACCAGCACCAACATTTGAAAAAATGAATACAATACTTCCTGCAAATACCACATATCCATAATTTAAAGCTGAAGGCATTATATTTGCCCCAACACCCATAACTAACAATAGTTGTTTAAGAAATACTGTGAAAATTAAGGTTATTATTGCTGAGATAATAATTGTTAAAACTAAAGAATGTATTGCAGAGTTATCTGCCATTTTTTTATTTTTAGCTCCAATGTAGCGAGCTATTAATGAATTTGCTCCTGCACCAAGACCAGTTCCAAGACCTGCAACTATCATATAAAGTGGTGTAACAAAACCAAGTCCTGCAAGGGCATTTGTTCCAAGTCCAGATATCCAAATGCCATCAATTAAATTATACGCCATTGTTAGAAATGTTGCTATCATCATTGGCCATGCTAATTTACGAATAGCTCTTTTAGGATCTCCTGTAATTAATTTAATATTTTCATTTGTATTTTCTTCTGTATTCATTAATTAATCTTCCTATTGTGAATATTGCATATCTAAGAATATATTTTAATATTAATTATCTTCTTGAAAAAAATTTTGTAAGTAGTATTTATTTTTATAAATTCAGTATAAATTATTAATTAATTAATATTATTAAAATTATTAATTAATAATATTATTAAACGAATATTTTAAATATTTTAATATTTTAAATATTATAACTTTTATTTTTAAAAATAAACTTATTAAACTTATAATTAATAAAAATAAAACTTTTCACTGAAATAATAATAATAATAATAATCTTTCAGCCAATGACTATAGTTTAATAAAAATTTAAATGTTAATTTTAAAAAGAGTATTAGTTTTAATTTTTGAAATAATATATTAATTTCAAAATAAAATAAATTTAATTTAATAAATTATGATTCTAGGATATTTGATGAAATAACGGTTTAAAAAATAATATAAACTTAATAAAAATAGTATAAAATAATTAAAATGAGTATAAAAAATATTATAAAAATAGCATATACAAATAATATAAAAATAAAATGAAAAATAATTAAAAATATGAATTAAATTTATTGTATTTAATTTATAGTTTATTATTAATATTTATTTGTTTAAATAGTTTAAATATTTTATATTCCTTTTTAATCTGGTCATGATTATTTGCTGATTACTTTATTATTTTTTTCATTACTTTCTTTCACATAATTATAATAATCTAAGTTGAATGTTTTTTTCACATTTCTGTATTTGCTTGGTAATGAAACTTTAATTATTATGCTTTGCCCTGATTTAATTGCTTTTATTGTAACTTTCTTTATTTGTTTTTTACCATAATAGATATTTAAATAGTTGCTTCTTGCATTTGCTTTACCATAGTTTTTAATTCTCATATAATGGTATTTTCCTATTTTTTGAATTTTATTTATTTTTATATCTGGTGCAAGTATGGTTTTAGTTGTAGTTTTATACTTAGAATAATAGCTATTAGTTTCTGAAAATATTGATTTGACAGTTAATTTTCCATTTCCATAGTTAGAAACAGAATATTTTAATGTAGCTATTCCATAATTGTTTGTTTTCACTTTATAATTTCTACCATTGACATTAATTGTAACATAAGTATTTTTAATAGCTATTCCTTTATTGTCTTTAAAAATAGATTTAATAGTAACACTTTTCTTGTAATATGCAGTAGAAATGGATGTGCTTATAAGAACTGTTTTTTTAGATAATGTTGGGGCGAATCCAAATAGCTGTGTCCAATAATGATCATATTGTTCATAAACTTTACTTCCTCCAATAGCATTTGGATTATATGATTTTGCAGTATCATTATACACATAACCAATTCCAATAATATTATAATCTGGATCTAATATGTTTGCTCTATGACCTGGTGATTTCATCCAGGAATTAAAAACTTCTGAAGGGGTTGAAAAACTTACAGCAATATTTTCTCCTTTATTATTCTTTGCTCCTTTAGTCCCATCAAAAATACTAGTCCAATCAGAACCATCTGGTCTTGTATGATTAAATAATTGTGTTAATTCATTACTTCGTTTCATTGCAGCATCTAATAGCTCTTTATCCATAACTAATTTATTAAGTCCATTTTTGGTTCGTTCTTGATTGACTAATTCTAAAACATCATAAGCATAGTCTCTTTGTTGCTCTGTAATTTCTGTAGCAAAACTTGTTTCTATAATAATAATGCTTGACATTGCCATTATTAAAATAATCATTGATAAAAATAATTTATTATTCATTCTAACACATTCCTTATTTTAAATTTTTATTATTACTAGATAAATTTAATTAAATTACTTGATATTATTAATATTAACACATATAATTTAATGTTTTTTATTATATTATAATTAAATTGATTTATATGAAAAATTTTTAGTATTTATAGTGAAAATATTTTTAGTAAAAATAAATTCAAATAAAAATTTATATGATTTGTAATTAATAACTAATATTATTAATAAAAATATTATTAATAAAAAAGAGATAAATATCAATGATAATAATATTATATAATATGATATATAATTTATTAATATAAATATTTAAAGTATAACTTATATTTTTAATCTAATATAATTGAAAAAAATTTAGACATTAACATTGTTATTTTTCAATAATCAGGTATTTAAATGTCAAATGAATTAAACATCAATGAAATTCAGGATATTCTTAAGAATAATAGCTATATTGCTGATGAAAATATTGCGACAGTTGTATTTTTAGCTATTGGACTTAAAAAACCTATTTTAATTGAAGGTCCACCAGGAACAGGTAAAACACAACTTTCAAAAACAATAGCTAAGGCATTCAATAGAGAATTCTTTAGGATTCAGTGTTATGAAGGAATTAGTTTTGAACAGATTGTTGGAGAATGGAATTATCAAAAACAGCTATTATCAATTGAAATAGCTAAAACTGCTAAGACTAAGAAGTTAATTTTTAATGAAAAGTTTAATGGTGATAATTTTAGTGAAAATAATAATGATAAATATAATTTTAGTGAAAATAACTTTAATAAAAATAAAATTAGTGAAGAGTTTATAATTGAAGACAATTTAACTGAAAAAGATATTTTTAAGGAAGATTTTTTTATTAAACGACCACTTTTATCTGCTTTTATGAATAATAGCTCTTCTGTTATTTTAATTGATGAAATTGATAAGGCAGATGAGGAAGTAGAAAGTTTTTTACTTGAAGCTCTTGGAGAAAAACAAATTACAGTTAATGATCTTGGAAGATTTGATTTAAATAATGATTTACTTGTTATTTTAACTTCTAATAATCAAAGACAGTTATTAGATGAAACTAAAGATAGATGTCTTTATTTATATATTGATTATCCTGAGTTTGATAGGGAAGTTGAAATTGTCAAATCCCACATACCTAAAGCAAGAGAAAAATTAGTTAAATCTGTTGTTAAAATTGTTCAAAAGATTCGTAAAATTAAACTTAATAAAATTCCGTCAATTAGGGCAAGTGTTGATTGGGTTAAGACATTAAATCTCTTAAATAAAGATGTTTTAGATAAAGAATCATTTGAAAAAACATTAAATGTAGCTATTAAAAGTGAAGATGATAAAAATAGAGTTTTGGAGAATATTAAGATAAAATAACTATTAATTAAAATTTTAATTTAAAATTAAATGACATATATGGGCTTTTGTTTATTTTTAATCTATTTTGTTTATTTTTAATCTATTAGTTGTTTTTATCATTTTTTTTTTTTTTTTTTTTTTTTTTTTTTTTTAGTTTGAATTATTTAATTATTGATAATGATATTATGATTGAAGGTATTGTAGGTTTTTCACAGAAACTTAGGGAAAATAAGATTCCTGCAAGTATTAGAAGCACACAATTAGCTATTAATGCTGTTAATTTAATTAAAAATTCTAATAAAATTAATTTAAATAAAAATAGCTATGAAAATGATGAAAATATTAAAAATGCTTTAAGGGCTATTTATTTAAAAGATAATAGATTTAAATCTAAGTTTGATAAAGTTTTTGATGATTTTTTTATAAATAATGATGATAATGATAATGAAAAAATAGCTAAATCTTTTGGAAATGTTAAAAAAGCGAAATTTAAAGTTTATACCTCTTCTTCTACTTCTAAAAGAAAAATGAATAATGATTTCGGTCGAGATAAAGAGAAATATAGAATTGATTATCTTAAAAATACTTTAAATGATTTTTCTTTCACTCAAAACTCAAATAATATTGATACTGATTTTGATTCAAATAATTCCCTTTTAAAAAATGATATTAAAACAATCAACACTATGCAAGTTGATTTATTAGATTTAACTCAAAAATTAGGTCAAAAAATAGCTACAAAACGTTCAAAAATAAAAAAAATAGCTAAAAAGCAAAAACCAGATATTAGACGAAGTATAAGGCAAAATCTTAAAAATGGTGGTTGCTTAATTAATTTAATTAAATCTAAACCTAAAATTAAAAAACATAATCATTATTTCTTATCTGATGTAAGTGTTTCTTGCGATTGGATTAGTATATGGTTCTTTTGTATGGTTTATACGTCTCAACAATCTTTTTCTAAGACAAGAGTCTTTGAATTTGATAATAAATCATCTGAAATCACTTCTGCATTGTATGAACCAGATTTAGTTGATGCTTTTATTAAAGTCATGAAAATTAGACATCAAAATAAGATGATTCAAGGCAAATCTAATATGTTTACAGCTTTTAGTAATTTTGAAGCTATTTCTAACTTAAACAGTAAATCTTATCTTTTAATACTTAGTGATTGTAGGGATTGGGCTGGAGGTAAGGAAAATGGAATCCCAAGAAGTGCTGAAATCATTGAAAATTTTGTTAAAAAATCAAAAAGAGTTTTAATTTTAAATCCTGAAGAGAAAAACAAATGGAATGTTGCTGATAGCTGTGTTTCATACTATGAATCTGTTGGAGCCGAAATTTTTGAGGTTCGTAACCTTGAACAGCTTGCAAATTTAATTATGGATATTTAAGTTGTTTATTCTTATTGTTTTATTTTAATTTTATTTTATTTTCTTTTTAATATTCTTATTTTTATTGGATTTAATAATTTTAATAATAATAATTTTAATAATAATAATTTTAATAATAATAATTTTAATAATAATAATTTTAATAATAATAATTTTAATAATAATAATTTTAATAATAATAATTTTAAT
>JAISIT010000128.1 GCA_031261915.1 Candidatus Methanoflexus mossambicus | reverse complement strand
AAATATTTTTTCTGGAGACAATAAAATATTGTCTTTTAATGGAACGACATATATTTGGACATTTGTAAATTCAGATAACAATACAATATATTGTCATTGTGGATGTTTTATTGATACTTTTGATGAATTAATTAAAAAAATTAATAATAATCAAGATAAAAAAACAAATGATAGATTAAAATTAATTGAATTAGTTAAAAATTATTATAATATATGAAATACATTATAAAATACATTTGGTTAGTAATTGCACTATTTTGTTTAATAGTGTCATATTTGAATATTGGTCTGTTAATATTTTTTTTTATATCTCTTTTGTTGAGTTTTGTTATTTGGCAACAAGAATATAAAAATATTCCACATATATATGATAGAAAGAATAATTTATTATATATAGGAGATTGGCATGATTATATGAAATGTAGTGTTTATTATTGTAGTAATTATAGAGAATATAAATCTATAATGAGAAATAAAAAAATAATAAATAGTATATTTAGAAATAAATTGTGGCTATAGCATATATTAATATTAAGAAATAATTTTTTCCCGTTTTATTGAAAAAATAAAATTGAGTAGAAATAAATTATTTTTATTTTTGTAGGGCATAAATTTATTTTATGCCCTACATTTTATTTAATTTTAAATTAATAATTATGACAAAAAAAGATATAAATGTTTTAAATTTAAAAAAAAATCAATATATTGAAGTAACATATTATGAAAATAATATAAAATCAACTATAAGAGGATTATTTAAAGGATATAATGAATTAATTTTACAAATTAAACAATTAGAAAACGACACAATAGATATATTTCTTATTAGTTCTATTACAATAATAAAAAAAATATAAAATTTATGAATGATATAGAGAAAACAGAATTATTCCTTAATGCTAATAAAGATAAATTTATTAAAAAACTAAAAGCATATTTAGAGATATTTGAAATCATAGATAAAATAATAAATAATTTACCTTTAAATGAAAAAGAACAAAGGCTTGTTGATGTTTATAAAATAGAAGAATTATGAATAAAAAACAATGTAAAAATAAAGAGTTTTGTACTTACAATTGTTTAAATCCAAATTGTAGTTATGGATTACAATGTGAGGATTGTGTAAATAATCCTTGTAAAACTTGTTATGAAAGCATTAAACCATCTAAATTTACAACCAATAATTATCCTACATTTACACAGGATGAATATAAAACCTCAACAATTCAATATGGGGTGTTTTATAATACTGAAATAGATAAAAATAATAAACAATGAATAATATGAAAAACGAAAATCACAATCAGAAGAAAAATAAAGATAGATCTTTTGAAATATCTTTAGTAGCATATAGCATAGTAATTGCTATATTAATATTATTTATAACAGCAATATTTAATTAAAATACATGAAAACACAATTAAAAAATTTAATATATTTATTTATAATATCTATATTTATTGTTTCTTGTAATAATAATATAGATGGAACAAATGAAAGAAAATATCTAAGTATAGATGATTTAAAAACTAAAATTATTTATATTCCTTCTGATATGGAAATAATAGATATTGTTTGGTATCCACAAGAAAATTATCCTCAAATAAAATTACAACCCAGAACAAGTGAAAAAATAGATACTTTTTATATAGTTTATGAAAATAGAGCAGTAGTTATTTATATAGAGGAAAAAAACGGAAGTAATTAAAAAATTATGAATTTTTACAACAAATTACAAACAGATTTGCAAGAATCTTTAAACAAAGAATTGCCTGACATAGATAATCCTAAAGTACGTCTATTAATGATACAACGTACAAAAAGTAAAATAAAATTAGGAATATTAGATGCAGAAGATTGTAAATGTATTACTATTTACGAAATAAAAAAATCAATTCATCATGAATTATTTTCTGATAAGGAGAATTATATTTTTGATTTAAAGAAGGATTATTATTATAGTGTATATGTTAGTTTGGTAGAAGTATGCAAAGGATGGTTTATTCATAAAGAAATAACAAGACTTCAAAATAAGAAACAACTATCACCTACAATTATGTATTGGATAGGTGTTGGATTAGGGTTAATAGGTGGAGCTGTAATATATTATTTAGTTCAAGATTTAATAAAAATATTAATATAAAAATGAATTTAGAAAATTTAATAAAAGCTACTAATAGTAGTAAAGAAATTATAGAATTTTGCTTAAAATTTTATAAAGAAGGACAAACATTACAATATTTAAAAGATAATACTTGGAATAATATTATTTTTTATTGTTCCAATAATCAATTAACAAGTTTAGTTATCCCTGATAACTTTACTTGTAATATTTTTAATTGTTATAATAATCAATTAACAAGTTTAGTTATCCCTGATAACTTTACTTGTAATATTTTTGATTGTTCCGATAATCAATTAACAAGTTTAGTTATCCCTGATAACTTTACTTGTAATATTTTTTATTGTTATAATAATCAATTAACAAGTTTAGTTATCCCTGATAACTTTACTTGTAATATTTTTGATTGTTCCAATAATCAATTAACAAGTTTAATATTAAATAAAGATTTATATATAGGTAATACTTTGCCTAATATAGAAATAAAAAATTATAAAGTTATTGAAAATAGTTCATTAGAACAAGTCTATAAAGATTCTCGTTTTAATGATTTTTCAGATGGAATAATTTCTGAAATATTATCAAAAGAAAAGAAAGTTATTTATAATAACAAATACATACAAATATATAAAATATTTATGCTTGAAGGAGCTAAATATGGTTATCTTTGTAAGTATGAAAATTATACATCACATGGCAAAACAATTCGTGAAGCTGTAAATGATATTATATTTAAAATGTCTGATAAAGACAAGCAACAATATAAAAATATTGATAAAAATAAAAAATACAAAGTAGAAGAACTTGTAATAATGTATCGTATTATTACAGGAGCTTGTAGTTTAGGTTGTGAAACATTCCTTGATAGTCAAGGAGAGCTTCCTAAAACTATGAATATTTTTGAAGTTGCTGAAAGAACAAAAGGCAACTATGGAAATGAAACTTTTTGTGAATTTTTTAATTTATAATAATAAATAAAATAATAATTAATTTAAAACAAGAAAAGAAATGAAAGCATTTTTTATCATTATTGGCATATTAGCCATAGTATATTGGTTAGCAATATACTTAAATAATAAATTTGATATGTTTGGTACAAGAAAGAAAGTATCAAATAACATTTTTATCCTAATTATAGGACTAATCCTGTTTGTAGGGTCAATGTTCCTAACTATCATACCCCCTCAAGTTACAGGGGTTGTAGTAAAACCGAGTGGGGTAAAGAAATCCTCTTATAAAACAGGATGGCATTTTATATTACCTATCTACAAGGTTTATAATATGGACAAAACAGCACAGGTATATACTTGTGCAAGAAAGAAAGTAAATATCTCTTCAAAAAGCAAAGAATCACAAGAAGCTGTACAAGCTCCTGAAATCTGGGCTCCGACCATTGATGGTATGAGAATGGGATTTGATATTTCTGCAACTTGGAGAATAAACCCTGAATATTCTTGGTGGATATATGATAATGTATCAGAACAAGACGGAGCAGATAAGGGAAGATTCTATTGGTTGGAAGAAAATGTTATCAAAGCTAAATTAAAATCAGCATTAGCTTTAACGGTTTCTAAATATAATCCAATAGAGGTCTATTCAAATAAAAGACAGGCTATACAAGATGAAGTATTAGCTAAAATGAAACAAGATATTTCAGCTTTTCACCTTATATTAGATCAAATAGACATAAGAGAAGTTTATTATGATGAGGGTTATGAAAAAGAAATAAAACAAAAAAAATATGAGGAACAAAAGGTCTTAACTTTAGCAGAAGTAACAAAACAGCTAAAGGAAAAAGAGATACAGGCAGACATCAATAAAAAGATTACTATTTTAAATGCAGAGGCAGAAGCTGAAGCCCTTAAAATAAAAGGGCAAGCTGCAACCAACAACCCACAGATTATATCCTTAGAATGGATAAATAAATGGGATGGTACTTTACCACAAGTAACTTCAGATGGTAAAGGTTTGATATTAAATTTGTCAAAATAGATAATTAATTTTAAGAGAGAAATGTGTTTTAATATGTTTCTCTCTTATATTTTAAAATTTAATAAATCTATTATAACAATAGAATGTAAAAAAGATATAATAAAAAATTAATATTATGAAAATTTTTGTAGAAATAAATAGTAAAAGTTATAACACACTTAAAAAGATTTTTGATGAAACAAGGAAAAGGTATAATGATATAACATCAGATAATTATTATGGTTATAGAAAAAGAATATGTAGATCCTAATACTCCCATACCGAATTTCTCATATCCTAATATGTATGGGTATGATTTTGAAACAGAAGAAGAGCTTGGAGAAAAGTTACAGGTTGAGATTTTAGCTAAAGACATTAGATATTATTTAAAGAAAATTAGAAGTGAGCTATATCAGGATATACATTGGCTTATTCCTTCTGAATTAAAAGAAAAAGAAGTAGTATCATCAAAACAATATGCAGTGATACCAAATTTAAATTCTCCTATACTATTAAAAAAAGGAATATTATTAGATAGAAAATATTTCTTTAGTATTTATTTTAGATACAAACCTATTTTAGTTCATTCAGTTATAAGTTACAAATAAAAAATTAATAATATGACAATACAAAATATGCAACATTATTTAAAAGTTGCAGAAGAAATAAAAACAAATTGGTTAAATGATATAAAAAATATTAATGATTTAGCAGATTTTTTACAACTATACAAAATTAATTCTAATGAAGAATTTGAAGAATGCTATGTTTTCTGTGTAAATTTAAATGATCATTTAGAATTATTATTTGAAAATGAAGTAGAAAATAATATATTAGAATCATATAAATTATTTCCTATTAATGAAAAAATAAATTTTATTAATTCTTATTTAAAAGTAAATAATAGAAATGAATTAATTAAACTTGATAAATACTATTTAATGTTAGATGATGAATATGGAACTAACTATAATCATTTAAGTAATTTATTAATAAAAAAATATTTTATATTATCTGAATTAAATGATAAATATGATATTGAAACAATTACAGATTTTTTAAATGAATATAATATTGAAACACATTATCAATTTAAACAAAAAATTGAAATTTTCCCATGTGAATATGGTAATACAAATAATTTTGACGACTTCTTTAATAATTTTATTGATGAAAAATATAAAAATAAAGATACAAAAATACTAATAAAAACTATTATAAATAGAGATATAGAATTAATAGAAGTTTCAAATATATTAAATGATTTTTGGGAAAAAACCAAAAAACCATATAGAATAGATTTAGATTCATTTGATAATTATATTATATTTGTAAAATCTTAATAATTATGAACACATTTATAGTTTTAATTTTATGCCTATTGAGTGTAATAATAGGTATATGTATTAGTTTAATATTTACTAATTATAATAAAAAAAATATTAATTTATTTTATAAAAGAGTAAAAATTCCTTATAGTAAAAAAGGTGGAGAAATTCCAATCTGTTTAGCAATGAATTTACAAAAAGAAATTGCTGCTAATATTTATTATGAAAAAATCAGTATTGATGAAAATAATAAATGTTATGATGTTTATTTTGGTATTTACAAAATTGATAAAAACAAAATAAATAAATATAAATACAATAAAATTTCAAAAAATTAATATGGAAGAACAAGTAATAGAATTAATTAAGAAAATTATATCTGAATTAGAAATAGAGATACTTGAATATGTAAAACGTCTTACAAAAACAGAAACATCTCAATTATATATTGACGATATTAACCCGTATGAATTAAATAAATATTTAAAAGATAACAATGTTCCTGAAAATTGTTATTTCTCAATTGGAGATTGTGATGGGCAATATTGTTACGATTCAAACGGATATGTAAAGTGGAATAATAAAGTCCCACTATCAGAAGAAGACAAAAAGAAAGAATTTATTAAACAATTCAATAGCCGATTATCTTCAAAATTACATAAATTGATGCAAATTTTAGGTATTAAATTATCTGAAAATAGACACCTCAACAACTTTAAAATAGAAAAAGATCCAAATATACAACTGTCATACAAAGACAAAATTGGAGAATATTGTGGAGCGTATTATTACTACGAACTTGTTAAGGATTGGCATTGGGAATGCAAAGAAAAGGGATTAGATAAAATATTGAGATATTTAAAAGCAGTTTACGAATTTTAAAAAATGACAATAGAAGAATTAAATAACTTAAATTTAATACCCGGACAAATGGTCCGGGTTATTTTTAATAATAATAGAACTTTAAAAAGAAAATTTTCTCCTTATACAAACAAATTAATAAAATTGTATAAAGAATATGAAGATGAATCTGAAATGTATCTTTTATATGGTGTTAGAAGTATAGAAAAAATATAATAAAAATGAAAGAAATAAATAATTATAATATCGGAAATTCTGATTATTCAAAACATAAATTTCAAATTTGGGATATAATAGTTTATTATAGACTTAATTTTTTTGAAGGAAATATGTTAAAATATCTTTTAAGAAAAAAAAATGATAAACAAGAAGATTATAAAAAAATTAGACATTATATTGAAAAAAGTTATGAAATATTAAAAATAAATTCATCATTTTTAAATCATAAACTTAGAATTAGAAGTGGTGATGAACAAAATATTATGATATATGATATTTTGTTAGATTATAATAATTTAAGTAATTTTGAAACACAAATATTAAATTTAATTTTAAATTTTTATTATATTCAGACACACAAAGAATATAATAATAATTTAAATGAAATTTTAAGATATATAAATTTATTAATAAAAGAATAAAATATGCAAGAATTAACATTAACATTAATAATATTAATATTTATAATGAATATTATATTTTTTGTATTATTAAATAAAAAATATAATTATATAATTGATAAAATGAAAGATCATTTGTATTCTATTATTTATAATATTAATAAAAAAAACAATAATTAAGATATACAATATAGAAAAACATTTAAATTTCATAATTTTAAAAATAAACATGAAGAATATTATATGCAATATATATATGGTATAAATGATGATTATAAAAAATATTATGGTTCTTTAGAAACTCATATAATTTGTAATAAAAAACAAGTAATATTTGAATCATGTTATATTTCAAATTTTAATGCAGAAAAAATAATTAATGAATTATCTGAAAAATTTAAAATTGGTGGAAGAATAAAATGTAAAGAACAAAATAGTAAAATTTTATTTAATGTAAGATTTAAATTAAATAATAATTTTAATGAAGAAGATTTAAAATTTGTAATTAATCAATTAAACAAATATTATGACAATATATGATATAAAACAATTTATAAATGATACAAAAGATTTTATAAATGAATTACAACAAAAAGTTGATGAATTTAATAAAATTGGCAAAACAGAAGAAATTTATCAAAATGTAAATGATGATGATATAATTTCATATATTCAAGATTCATTAGATGAATTATCAAATAACTTTAATAATTTAAGAAATTCAGACGAACAAATAATGATTGATTTTCTTAATAATTTATATTATTTTGATAATTATAGTAGTTTTCTTAATTATTTATATGAAAAAGATATTATTGAACATGGTATTGAAAATGAAATTATTTTTGAAGAATTAAAACAAAAAATAAAAGATGAATATAATATTGAATAATTATGAATTATAAAATAACTAATAAACTTTGTCATGTTTTTGATGAAAATCAAGAATATTATTTTCAACTTTTATATGACAAAAATAATGATCAAGAATATTATTATGGAGAATTAGAAACAAATATAATAAATGGAACAACTATAAAAACATTTAATTCAGCACCACTTCCAGAAGAAATAGCATTAAAAATTGAAAATTATTTAATAGATAAATATGGAAATGAATCATTTTTTACTGAAAGAGATGTTAATGATTCAATTTTTTTGTCAATATCATTTGATTTAATTAAAGGTGTAAATAAAAAAGATTTAAATTACACAATAAAAGAAATTAAAAAATATTTAAAAGATTAAATATAAGAAAATTAAATTAAAAGTATAATTAAAATTGAAAAAATATGAATACAAGTTATTTTACATTTGGACAAGACCACGTCCATAAATGCGGTAATGCAACCTTAGATAAAGATTGCATAGTTAAAATTGAAGCAGAAGACCCAAGAGAAGAAATGTTTAGGCTTTTTGGTTCAAAATGGGCAATGCAATATGATGAAAGTCAATTGGAAGATATTATTAAATATTACCCGAGAGGTGTGTTTGATTTAAAGAGTAGTAAATTTATAAAATAAAATAAAATATGAATTACATAGAATTAGATTACATAGAATTAGATTACATTATAGAGGAATTAATGTCTGATGAAAAAATTTATAGTATTAAAAAGATGATTACTCCTATACATTCAATTATAGGAATTGATACTAATGAGAAGTTAAAAGTAAAACTTATTGATGAAAATATAGTAGAGGTACATAAAATAATATTGGACGCTAATATACAAGGAACTTTTTATGTACAAGTAATAGATCTACCTAAAGTAAGAAGGTCTATAAGGCAGACATCCAAAATTTTATATAAGTGTGATGCATTGAGAAACGGAAGTGAATCAACATTCACCTGCTATATATCTATATCATCTATTTCATACATAACTATAAATGGTGACTATACTCGAACTAAATATAATCTTTATATGAATGATGGAGTTAAGTTAATAGTTTCACCATCTACTTTTAAAGATATTACAGATTATTTTTCTATACAATAAAATAAATAAATAAAATACTAATAAATAATATGGCAAAATTTATAGAATTAGAGTACTGCAAATATAGCGAAGAGCTTAAAGAATTTTATTTACCTCGTAAAGAGATAATAAATATTGATAGTATTGAAAGCATAAGTTCTGAAAAAGAGGAAAACTGGATTTGTTTTCCACAAAAAGATATGCACATTATTGTTTTTCTTAATTCTGAAGATATATATGCTATTTCAGACGAGGAATATCAAAGATTAAGAAATGAATTACTTCCTAAAAAGTATGAGTATAAAACAGATGTCGTTTTTAATGCTGATAAGAATTGCAAAAAGAATGTACGGAAAACATTCACAAGAATTATTGAAATTAACAGCATCGGACAAAGCATACAATCAAACAATGGACTTAGCCAACATTTAGATGAAGTACATTTAGATGATTTAATATTTCTTAAAAGAATAGATAAAAAATAAATAATATGAAAATAAATTATAACTTAAAATTAAATCAAGAAGAAGCAAAACAACTTTTAAAAATATTAGAAATATTTAGTAATAAATATGCTGAATATGAAGATATTAAAAAATATCTCACTTTGGAAAATTTACTTATTTATACAAAAATAGGTATAATTAGTAAAAATGAAAACAATAATTTTTTTTTTGTATATCAAAAATATTATTTAACAAATTTAGGATTTATAATAAAAAATAAATTAGAAATATGGAATAGAAATATACAATCAAAAGATTATTTTGAATATAATATTAATCAATTAGAAGAACTACCAAATGAATTAATTACTAAATTAGAACATGAAATATTTATTGAAGAAAATTTAGCAAATATTGAAGAATTTGTTAAAAAATATAATATTGTTTCAATAGAAGATTTTTATGAAAGATTTCAAACTTTTGGAAATATTGAAGCCATAATAGAATATTTATATGAAGTAAAACATATAAATGAAATGACAATGAATTTTTTGAAAATATTATATTATAATTATTGGGATGAAAGAGATGCGTTGTCATATTTTAATAATTTTCTTAATTTTTTAAAATATGGATCAAATATTGATAAGTATGACGAACAATTATTAGATGATAGTTTATTTACAAATTACATAATTTTTAATGATAAATAATTATGAACTTATTTAATATCATTTTAGGAATAATTGGATTAATTGTTGTTATTCCAATTTTATATATAGTATTTTATATAATAATTATAATATTATCAGCAACTATTAATTATATATGTAAAATAATTAATAATAAAATAATAACATTTATAATGAAAAAAGCAAGTAAATATATTACAAAAAAATAATTTAATACAAAAAAAATGACAAAAAAACAAGAAAAATATTTAGAAGAATATTTAAAAAGAACAGAAAAATATTTTAATAATGTAACAAAAGAAGAATTATTAAAAGATTTTAAAATGTTTAAAAAATATACTTTAAATAGACAAATAATTACATCTATTAAAAAAGTAAGTTCTAATGGCATGAATAGAGAAATCAAAATTTGTGTTATAAAAAAATATAAAACTTATGATAATCAATATTTATATGGTTTAAATAGTTTAAGTCTTTTAGCAGTTGCAGCAGGATTTGATCTTAATAAAGATAATTATAATATTAAAGTTAAAGGATGTGGAATGGATATGATATTTCATGTACTTTACGAAATAAGATGTGCAGCAAATAATTTGGGAATTGATATTCCAAATGGTTCAAATTTAAGTGATTATCATAGAATGTAAAAATATAAATTATTATGGTTTATCACGAATTAGCTCAATATTATTGTGCAAAAAGTTTTCCTTTTTTATCACAAATTTTTGAAATAAATACTAATTATTGTATTTTAGGAAATAATTTTGAACCAGAAAACATGATTCTTAGAGTAAAATTTGCTAAATCTATAAGAATAAATATAAATGCAAATAAATGGTTATTAGAATATATAAACATAAAACAAGAAATAAACAATAAAAATATTGAACAATTTCATTTATATTTATTCTTAACTAAACATAATTCTTTAAAATTTTGCAATTTAGAATTAATTATAGATGTTAAAAATAGTGAAAAACAAAGTTATTTACAAACTAAAGAATTATTTATAAATAAAATAAAACAAAAATTATCAGAATTTCAAGATATTCCAATAGAATTAACATTAACATTATGACAGATTTAGAAATGCATATTTTTGCCAAATCTAATATTTTTGAAGATATAGGTATTAATTATGATAATTTTGATGAAGAAGAAAAACAAGCATTAGATTGTATTAAAGGTAATTTTATATATAATCTAAATGCTTGTAGAATTGAAATTCAAAATACAGGATATAAAGAAAATCAAGAAAATAAATATATTTATAATTTTGAAAATTTTATTTACAAACATAAATGGATTTCAGAGTTATTAAGTTATAATGAAATAACAGAAATTAGACTTAAATTTCAAAAATTAATTTATGAATTATGAAAATATATAAATCAGAAGATATAACTAAATATATAATAAATGATAAATGTAGACATTATCAATTATTTGCATTTTCAAATAAAATTTATGATATAAATAATGAAAAACTTTATTATAATAACAATATTAATTATAATAAAATTATTGAAAATCTTAAAGATGAAAATTTAATTAAAAAATTAAAAATAAGACTTTTTGATTGCGATTATAAAGAAATATATCCACATTTATATCATATCACATATCCTGTATATTGTATTGTAATACATAGTTTTTCAGAATATATAACAAATATAGAAGAAATATTAAAACAAAAATAGAAAAAATGTTAAAACAAAAAATAAAACAATTAATTAAAGAATTAAAAGAAAATTTTGATCAATATAAAGAATTTAATAGATTGTTTAATAAATTACAATCTATCATTGTTCAAAATGATACCGGTGTATATGATTCTGATGAATTATTATATATGACAGATACAATGTATAATAATTTTATTGACCAAAATTTTGATACTTTTAAAGAAAATTGCAAACAACTAATACAAATTTACGAAGATTATGAGAATTAAAGATTATGACAATATGTATAAAATAGAAATATTTGATCATTTAACTAAATTTAAAGATATGACAAATACGACTATTAAAAATGCAGAACAACAATTTGTAGGATATTTTAATAATATAAGAGAATTGCTTGATGATTTATTATGTTATTATGATGATAATCATAATGAAGATTCTTTCTTATATAAAGAAGTAATGGAATTGAAAGAAGAAACATTATTACATATTGTAAATAATATATTACAAAAAATAAAAAAATATAATAATGATAGTTATGGTCATATATTAACAGAATCAAATGGTAGTTATGCAATATTTTATGTTCCAATTCAAATATTAAATGAAAATACTATATAATTGGGCAACAGGAACAGGTAAATCTAAAAAAGCTATTGATCACATAAAAGAAATTACAAATAATGATATTCATAAAAAAATATTATTAGTTGTAGCAGAAGTTGCTCATAAGAAGAATTGGAAAGAAGAATTTAATAAATGGGAACTTAATCCATTTATAAATATAACAATTGAATGTTATGCGTCTTTAAAAAAATATATTAACACAAATTGGGATTTAATTATTTTTGATGAAGCACACCATCTTCAATCTGAAAATAGAATAGATATTATTGCAACAATAAAAAGTAATGATATTATTTTATTAACTGCAACTATTGATAAAATAACATTACAAAATATTGAAATGATTTATGGTAAATTTACTATAAATAAATATTCATTAAATAATGCTATAAAAAACAATAGATTGCCAGAACCAAAAATATTTTTAATTAAATTATTGTTAAACAATCAAAACAAAACAGAAACTTATGTAGTAAAATTTGGACAAAAAGAAACAATTAAAACTTATCAATTAAATTCATTTGATGAATTTTGGCATTTTAAAAAAAATAAAAAACAATATAATAATTGTGAATTTCATATAAAATGTACTGAACAAGAACAATATGATTATTTAACCAATGAAATAAAATATTGGAAAAATAATTATATGATTGGAAGACAAGAATATCAAAAAAATAAATGGTTAAGATTAGAACTTGATAGAAAAATAATATTAGGTAATATGAAAACCAAATATGTAGAAATTTTTTTAAATAAAATAAAAAATAAAAAAAGATTTATATGTTTTTGCTCTTCAATAGAACAATCAATGTATTTTTCATCTGAAAATTCTATAAATTCTAAAAAAAATGATTCCTTAAAAATAATTGATAATTTTAATAATAAAAAAATAAATAGTATATTTGCAGTTAAAATGCTACAAGAAGGTCAAAATCTTGTTGATATAGATTATGGTATTATAATTCAATTGGATAGCAAAGAACGATTATTTATACAAAAATTTGGACGAACATTAAGGAGTATTTTACCAGAACAATATATATTTTATTTTGAAAATACACAAGATGAAAAATATATGCAAAATATTATAAATAATATAGATGCAAAATATATATTTTTTAGAGAATGGAAATATAAATAAATAAATAAATGAGTAAATTAAATTTAAAAGAATTATCTTTAAATATTTCTGAAAAAGAATACAGAAATTTAAATTGTTATAGTTATTCTACATTATCAAAATTTGTTAATGAAGGATTTGGAAAATTAAATACTTTATTTGATAAAGTAGAAAGTCCATCATTATTATTTGGTAAAGTGTTTGATACATTATTAACAGATAAACAAAACTTCAATAATTTGTTTGTAATTTATGATGATGAACATCCATCAGAAAAATTATTATCTATAGTAAAAACAATTTATAATAATTTTCAAGTTTTATCATTAGATAAATTAAATGATGATATTATATCTAATATTGGAATAGAAAATGATTATTATGCTAATTCAAGATATGATAAAAGTAGAGCACAAAAAATAAAAGATGAAATAAATGAATATTATTTATTTTATGCAAATAATTATGGTAAAGATATTATAACATCTGAAATATATAATCAAGTAATTGATTGTGTTAAGACTATTTTAAATTCAAATGAAACAAAACATTATTTTCTTGAAAATGAAAATTGTGAATATTTTTATCAATTAAAATTTAAATCAAAATACAATGATATACATGTAAAATGTATGATAGATTATATTATTGTTGATCATAATAATAAAACTATTCAACCAATAGATTTTAAAACAACTTCAAATGATGAATGGAAATTTGGAGAATCATATTTAAAATATAATTATTATATTCAATCTACATTATATTCTAATATATTGCACAATACTATAATATCTGATTTGTCTAATTATACTATATTGCCTTTTAAATTTATTGTTATCAATAAAGATAATTTAAAACCATTAATATTTACAGACAATATAGATAATGATATTTATTTTTATCGTTTTGGAAAACCTATTAATAAAAACTATACTTATCAAATATTAGAAGAATTAGATTATTATTTACATAATGAAGTAGATTATCCAAAAGAAATAGAAGAAATTAGAAGCGAAGACAAAAGTATTAATATAGACCAATGTATAAAATTCATATAAATAATATAAATTATGGCAGTAAAAATTAAACAAAGTGCAGAAAAAGAGTTTGAATTAAAAAATTATGCAGGAATAGCAACAGTTAAAATTCTTGCTTTAAATCCAAATGCTGAAGAATTATCTAAAATATTTCCAAATAAAGATAATTCAGAAAAAAAAGAAAATCCTATTTATTTTAAAACAATAGAAAAAGATGATAAAAAAATTGAACAAGTAAGATTAGATTTTTATTATCAAACAGTAAAAGAGGATAATAACGATATAGAAATTACAAGTAAAATAACTTTATTTTTAAATAAAGAATATCGTTATAATAAAGATAAAACAAAAATAGAAGTAATAAATAATTATGGAGAAACTACATGGATTGAACCAGAAGCATTAAAATCTAATGAATTTCCTGATAATTTATCTTGGTTTTCAAAAGATGGAGTAAGACCTGCATATATTGGAGAACCTCAACTAATAAATTTACTAAAATGTTTATTTAATATTCCAAACAAACAATCTGTTGATGATAAATCAGAAGCAGAATGTTATTTAGAAAAAACAGTTAATTTATTTAAAGGAAATTATAAAGAAATAACTTCTTTATTGAAAGAATTTCCTAATAATAAATTTAAAGTAATGATAGGATCTAAAATTACTGAAAAAGGAACATTTTTAGATACTTATAATAGAAATTTTATAAAATATCAAATTGCAAAATATGATAAATTTTATAAAACTATTCAAGATGAACAATCTTCAGGTGCATACAAAGATACTATTTTTGGATGGCATAAATTAGCAGAAATAAATGTAGAAAATAACATTTTTTCAAAAGAAAATAAATCAATAAATGCTTTATTTGAAGGTAATACATCAACTCAACCTACTCAAACTATATCTTTTAATGATATGGATAATGATGATTTACCATTTTAATTAAAATGATAAAAGGAAATTTAACTTTAAATTATAATGATTTACTTAAAAAAGTTTCTGAATTAGAAATAATTTATTATTATTTAAATATTAATAAATTTCCTATTTTAATTAATTCTCCATTTAGAGATGATAAAAATCCTTCATTTAGAATAAGTTTTTATAATAATAAAATTGTTTATAAAGATTTTGGAACAAATGAAATAGGTTCTTTAATAGATTTATTAAAAAAACATTTTAATATTACTTATGATAAATTGTTACAAAAAATTAATAAAGATATTGATAATATAAAAAATACAAATGTAATTGTTACTATATCAGATTCATTTAATTGTAATACTTTATCAAAAAATATAAAAAATAGTGATATTAAAATTGATTGCATAAAAAGAAATTGGGAAAAACATGATAATGAATATTGGAAAAACTATAATATTGATTTAAAATTATTAAATAAATGTAATGTTTTTCCCATTTCTTTTTATACAATTAAAAAAAACAATAATAAATATTTTTACAAAGCAAATAAATATGCTTATGCATTTTATGAATATAAAGATAACATAAAATCTGTAAAAATATATCAACCATTTGTCACAAAAAGAAAATGGATTAATAATCACAATAAATCTGTAATTTCTTTATGGACGTTATTACCTAAAAAATCATCATCATTATTTATTTGTTCTTCATTAAAAGATGCTTTATGTTTATATTCAAATACAAATTTTCCTTGTATATCTTTACAAGGAGAAGGATACAATATAAATAAAAATGTAATTAATGAACTAAAAAATAGATTTGATAATATATATATATTATTTGATAATGATGAAGCAGGTATTAAATATAGTAAATCATTAGCAACAAAAACAAATTTTATTAATATTATTTTACCAAATTTTAAAAAGGGTAAAGATGTTAGTGATATGTATGTTGCATTAAAAAATAAAGAAAATTTTAATAAAATAATTAATAAAATAATATTATGGGCGAAAAAATCTTAATTTTAGCACCAAGTGGTTTTGGTAAAACAACTTCAATATGTGCTATACCTGAATTAAATCATAAAGGATTAAATCCTAAAGAAACTTTTTTAATTTCAACAACAGCAAAAGGAATGCCTGTTCCAAATTCAGGATATAATTTAATAAAAGAAGGAGAAAAAATAGATATTGAAAATTTTAGTACAGGTAATAGATATGCTACAAATAATTATCAATTTATAGTACCATTAATACAAAAATTAAATCAATCACCTAAAATCAAAAATATTGTAATTGATGATTTTAATTATTTATTACAAGATTATTTTGTAGATACAATATCTCAAAAAGGATTTGATAAATTTAACACAATAGGTTCTTTTACAGGACAAATTTTAAACATTTTAGATGAATCTGTAAAAAACGATAAAAATGTATTTGTATTAGCACATTCCGAAAATATAATTATGCCAGATGATAGAATTTATGTAAAAATGAAAACTGTTGGTAAATTAGTTGATGATAAAATTACACCAGAAGGTAAATTCCAATATGTTTTGATAGGTGTTTCATTTTATGATAAAGAAAAGCAAAAAGTACAAAAAATGTTTTTAACAAATGAAAATGAAAACTATGCTTCAGGAAAAACACCTTATGGAGTATTTAAAGAAGAATTAATTCCTAATGATTTGGGATTAATTTTAGATACAATTCAAAATTACAAAAACAATAACAAAAAATAAAATGAACAATAAAATAAAAAATAGTACTGCTATTAGTTATAATAATATTAATTTTAAAAGTAAATTAGAATTAAGTTGTTATAAAAAAGCTGAAATGAGAGGAATAAAACTTTTATATGAAAAAGAAAAAATTGTTCTTATGAAAAGTTTTTATTTGGATAATAATAGTACTATTTTTTATTCTTCAATAAAAAAGAATTTAGAACAAAATAATAGAAAATTATTAGATTTAACATACACTCTGGATTTTACTTTTTCAATAAAAAAATATAAATTTTTTATTGATACAAAAGGATTTCCTAATGATACTTATCCTATAAAAAAGAAATTATTTTTAGAAAAATTAAATTCTCATGAATATATTATTAAAAAAAATAATTTATATATAACTATTAAAAAGAATAAAAAGATTTATATCTTTTTTGAACCACATTCTGTAAAAGAAATAAATCAAATGTTAGATATAATAGAAAAATTAAAAAATAATGAAAATACCAATTAAAATATATAGAAGAAATATTGATGTTGATTATCCTGAAATATTAAATAAAGGAGATTGGATAGATATTTCAACAATAAGCAATAAAACAATATATAAAAATAAACAAATTGATTTTGATTTTGGAATAGTTATAAAAGTTCCAAAAGGTTATGAAATAAATATTTTACCAAGATCTTCTACATTTAAAAAATATGGATTATTATTAACTAATTCTATGGGAATTATAGATAATTCATATTGTGGTCCAGAAGATTTTATTGGTGGAATATTTTATGCTACAAAAGATGAATATATTCAAGCATATACAAGATTAATTCAATTTAAAGTTGTTTTATCTCAAAAAGCAACAATATGGCAAAAATTAAAACATATATTTTTATATAACGGAATAAAAATAGTAAAAATATCTAAAAAAGAACTTAATAAAAATAATAGAGGTGGATATGGATCTACCGGTAATTAAAATTAATATATGATAAAAAATATATTTAAAAATATACTAAAAAAAGAAAAAAATAATCAAAATACTAATATTATTGTTGTAAAATTTAAAAATAATATAAAAACAAAAGCTCTTTTGGATACAGGAAGTTATGGGAAAAATTCTAATTTTATAAATAATAAATTAATAAAAAAATTAAATTTACAAAATCAAATTTATTACATAAATGAAACAATAGAAACAATTAGTGATAAATTACAATTAAAAAAATGTATATTATTAGAATTTTACATTAATGATAAATATTATAAAAAGAAATTTTATATTTTAGATTTAGATTCAAAAGATTTTGATATTATATTAGGTTATGATTTTTTAAAACAAAACAATATTATAAATATTAACATATAATGAATAATTTAATTTTAGATAAAAAATGTTTGGAAAATGAACAACTAAGCATTGAAGAAGCATGTGCTATAATTATTATTTCTAAAAATATAGATTATAATAAAATACTTTTTGATTTAAAAAAAAAGAAATATATTGATTATAATACAGATGAAGAAACAGGAGAAATAATAACAAAATTAACTGCATTAGGAATAGATAAATATAATTCAGCAATAGTTAATGCAGAAATGCAAGAATATCAAGATTCAATAGATATACTTGCAAAACAAATGAAAGAATTATTTCCAAAAGGAATAAAAGAAGGTACTTCTAATGCTTGGACAGATGCTGTTCCACTTATAGTTAAAAGACTAAAAATGTTTTTCAAAAAATATGATATTTTAGATTTATATAATAATGAAGATATATTAAATGCAACAAAAAGATATGTTGAATTTAATAAAAATAATCAATATATGCAAACTCTAAGATATTTTATAATGAAAGATAATATAGAATTAAATCAATCAGAATTATTAAATTATTTAGAAGATACAACATTAGGATCTGAAAATAATGAAATAGATTGGACAAAAACTATTGAATTTGATTTATAATGAAAGATTTTGATATATTAATTAAAAAATTAGAAAAACAAAGATCAAATGCTGAAAATGGAATATATAATTGTATTCCATTTCCATTTGAACGATTTAGAAATAAATATCCGGGAACTGAAAAAGGAAAATATATTATATTAACTGCTAATCAAAAAATAGGTAAATCAAAATTAGCCGATTTTTTATATGTATATGATCCTTTATTTTTAGCTATTGAAAACAAAATAAAAGTTAATATATTATATTATACATTAGAAATGAGTATTGAAGAAAAAAATTTAGCTTTTTTTTCATATTTATTATATAAATTAGATAATAAATTAATTTCTGTTTCTGATTTAAAAAGTACTAATCATGAAAATCCATTAAATGAAGAAATAATTAATTTATTAAAAAGTGAAAAGTACCAAAAATATATTAATTTTTATTTTGAAAATGTAGAGTATGTAACAAATGAAACAAACCCTACAGGAATTTATAAATATTGTAAAAAATATGCTGAAAAATATGGACAAATTATAAAAGAAGAAAAAGTTTATAAAAATATTGATAAAGAAACAGGAGAAGAAATAGAAAAAAAATATACTAAAAATATTTATATACCTAATAATGAAAATTATTATACATTGGTAATTATAGATAATGCTGCAAATATTACTTCAGAAAAAGGATATGATACAAAAGGAACAATAGATAAAATGAGTAAATATTTTATTGAATTAAAAAATACTTATAATTTTACTTTTGTATTAATTCAACATCAAATGCAAGCTCAAGAAAGTATTGACAACATTAAAGCTAATAGAATATCACCAACTACACAAGGACTTGGTGATGCAAAAACAACTTCAAGAGATGCAACACAAATAATAGGACTATATTCTCCATATAAATACAAAATAAAAGAATTTTTAAATTATGATATTACAAAATTTAAAGATAATATTAGATTTTTGGAAATTTTAGAAGATAGAGATTATGGCTCTAATTTAAGTGTTTGTCCATTATTTTTTGAAGGTAAAAGTGGATTTTTTAAACAATTACCAAATCCAAATGATAAAGAAAAAATTGAAGCAACATATAAATATTTAGAAAAAATAAGAAATGAAAAACCAACTTCAACAAATACAGTAAAATCATTTTTTATAAAATTAATAAATAATGACAACAACACTTGATTATTATACATATTTTAATCATAATGATTTTGGTGTAAGTTTATTGTTTCAAGATTTTGTTATAAATTTCAGACAAAACAAAAAAATTTGTTTAGATTTTTTACAATTTCAAATTTTATATAAAAATGATATTCCTACTTTAGAATTACAAAATCATTTAGATAAATTAATTATAGAATTATATAGATATTATAGTTCTGAATATATAAAAAATTATTTTTTTATTTCAAATGAAAATAATGAAATAAAAGAAATATTAAAACAATCAATAATAAAATCTAAAAATTATTTCAATGAAAAATAACATACAATACATACAATATACAATAAAAGATTTTGAAGATATAAATCTTTTAGAAGAAATAGGTTATGAAGAAAACCAAAAACCTTTCAAATTATTTTTACAAAATTATATAAATTATAAAAATTTAACAAAAGAAGAATTAATTGTTGAATTTAGAGATACTTATTTAGGTGATAATCATTTTATTTTTGGTGGAGTTGTTGAAAATTTAACAGAAAAAGGTAATTTTATTTGTGAAAAAACATCTGACACAAATCATTATTTTGTAGATAAATTTTTTGATGAAAGCCCTAAAGAATGTGAAAACAAAATATTTAGACAAAAAGGAAGAATTGAAAATATTGATTATTTACATCATCCTATAGATAATCAAAAAAGTTTTGGATATTTAACTTTAAATAATTCTAATATTCAATATTATTTAGATAATAGATTTTATCATTTAATTGTTCAATTAAATAAAAATATTCCAATTGAAATAGAATATACAGAACCTATATTTTATTCAGATTCTGGTATGGATTTAAAAATATTTTATATTACCGGTATAATATTTATAACAGAAAATGAATTTTAATATAATAAATAGACAATTTTTATGTGATATTGAAATTTTCTTAAAAGATGTAAATTTTATTCTTAATAATATTAAAGAACTTGATCCTTATGGACCAACTATGAAAATATGTATTAGTAGAGATAATGTAGAAAATTTTATATCAGATTTAGAAGGATTTATTTATCATAATCATTTATATGATGAATTTCCTATTATAGAAGATTATGAATATTTATATGATTTTGGAGAAGATAATAATGTAAATGTAGAAGATATAAGTTTTAAAACAAAAGAAATTTATATAAATAATTTAAAAGAAAATAAAGAATTTTTTGAAGAAATAAAAATAACATTAAATAGATTATTATATGGAAACATTATGTGAGCAATGTAATATATTATTATATCCTGATATTATTTATGATATTGAAATAAAACGGGAAAATCATGCAGATAAAATTTATTTAACAATTGGAAATGCTGAATATAATAGAAAATTTTATGTAAAAACAGTTCATCCAAATATTGATGAATATTTAAATTCAAGTGATGTTTGGTTGTTAGATGATGAATTTGCAAATCTTGATTATGTTGAAGAAAAAGATAAATATGTTAATTTAGATAAAGTTGAATATATAGATGAAAATTGTGAAGAATATAAATATTCAGAAGATGCAGTTATTCAAGTATATAGTAATTTATTAGATTGGGCAAAAGAATATTTTACTGATCATTTAATTGAATGTGAATTTTATTGTAATGATTATAATGAAATTTGTGAAAAATATATTCATGGCAATAATTATCCTAATGAATGCAGTGATTGTTTTATAGAAAACTGCAATGAATGTATTCCAAAAGATAATTTAAGACAACAAATATTTCAAGACTTTAAAAATCATTGTTATTATAAAGATTATTCTATAAATAGAAATTGTTGTATAAATTGTAAAATACGACACTTAAAATATGATAGAAAAATAAAAAATTTTTTAAATAATGAATAAAACATTAGAACAACAATTAGAATATATTGCAAAATTATTACATCAAAAATATTTTGAAGATGAAAAATATGAAAATGTATTAAACTTTATAAAAAACAATGATTATCCTTTTCAAGATAAATTATTTAAAAAAGATTTAAATGATGAATATAGTAAATGTCATTCATTTTATATTCAAGATGAAGTTGAAATTCAAGATGAATTTCATAATAATTTCTTTTATATTCATGATGCTATGGATTTATTTGATATGTTATTTGTAGAATCAGCTTTTATTGATAAAAATAGTCCAATTTATACTTATTTTACATATATGTCAAGAGAAGATTTAATAAATGCAATGGATACTATATATTGGAATAATTATGGAATATCTTTGTTACAAGATTATTTTGAAAATAATTTAGTTGTTGCAAATTATTAAAAAAAATATTTATTGTGTAATTAATAATAATTTTTGTAATTTTGCTAAATCAAATTTATTATTAATTACACTTTTTTTATAAAAAAAATGAATTGTTTAAATAAAAATCATGTATGGAATAAAAAATGCTATAAATTTGTTAAAAAAAATATAAATAAAAACGTACAAATTTATAGTGAATATTATATGTTTAATTCATGTAAAATAATAGCTTACACAAAAGAAAAAGTTATTATTCAATTAAATTTAAATATTAAAAATCCATATCAAGATTTATTATATGAACATATAAAAGAAATTAAATTATGTTAGAAAATATACTAAAATTATTCACCTTATCAGGTTGCTTAACAGCAGGATGCTTAGGTGCAATTATCAAAATTGTATTTCGCCTTGCTATAGTAGCAGGTGTAGTCTTAGTTGTAATATGGTTATATAATCAATTATTTTAAATTATGGATAATAGTAATAAGATTATTAATGAGGTTAAAACTAACATTGAAAAAAAAATCAAACAACAAATCAGAGTTTGTAATATTGGGATAACATTATGTGTAATATTAATGATAACAATTGCAGTTGTTGATATTATTTTTTAAATTATGGATAATTATTATATAAACCTACAAGACTATAGGGCAAGAGGTGAAGATGGCTCTTTATGGTTTAACTCTAAATTAATGCACGATTTATCTCTTTTACCGAATAACCTATGACAAAAGAAGAAATAAAAAAGTTAGATTTAAAACAAGATGATAAGATAAAACTTACATATCAAGTTTATGATACTTCAAAATGTTTAGATGAAGTAGAAAAGAATTGGGAAGAAATTATTAAAGAAGATGAAGATTTAAAAGGAGGTGAGCCTTCTGATTATTGTGATATGACAGGATGTGATTATTGTGATTATTCCGTTTCTAAACAAACATCAATTATTACCGAGATTGAGAGTATAGAAAACAATAAATTAAATATTTCAGATTGTTTAAGTCAAGATGAAGATTATGATTATAGTATTTACTTCCAACATATAATTGATTTAGAAAAATTATAAGGAAAATAGATAATATGGGAGATACAAATGATTTTTATATATACTTACCTATTCGGCTACAATCATTATTTAATAAAATAAATGATATGCCAAAATTAAATGAACCTACATATATTTTAGATGAAAAAATTAAAATATATGAATATTCATTTGAGGGAGTAAATTTTACTATAAAACAAAATAATAATGAATAAAACAATAACAATTTCAGTAGCAGGAATAATAGCTGTTTTAGTTTCTATCTTCATAGGATACTTAATAGGACGAAGTTCTGTTAAACTTCCTGAAACAAAAAAAGAGGTAGAAATTAAATGGAAGAAAGGTGATGTAATATTTGATACTATTGCAATGCCTGTTCCTTATAAAGTGATTATTCCTGATACAATAGTTTTAACTGATACTATTAAGACAGATACTGCAGCTTTGTATGCTGTATGGAAAGACTATCATTTAGAAAGAGATTATAATTTAGATTTCTCAAACGATAGTATAGGTATAGTTAAAATAGATGCCAAGATTAATCAAAATAAGCTCGTTTCTGCGACTTCTATTATTCAACCTAACATTTTAACAATAACAGAAAAAGAAACTATTTATAAAGTCCCTACGTTGCAAATATGGGCAATGGTAGGAACTTCAATAGATTTGAAAACCAATAAGATGCAAGTAGGGGCAGATATTAAAGGGAAATTTATAATAGGTGCATCAGGACTTAGATTTAATGATAAATTTGGATATACTATTGATTTAGGTATTAAATTTTAAAAAGAATAGTTATGAATATAGAAACAATACAATATAAATTTAAAATAGGGGATGAAGTAGTTGTTCAACTTAAAGAATTTAATCCTTTTGAATCTCCTAAAAGTTATATGAGTACTATAAAACAAATAGTAATATGCGAAGATAATTTTTTTAAGAATCATATTTTATTACAATCTAAGTTTGAAGAAAATAAAATATTAGAAAAAGATATTGAAACTATAGTAATGGCATGAAGTATAGATACTTCGTTTTTTAGAAATAAAGAAAAAGTATTATTAGCAGGGGCAGGAACAGGAGTAGATTGTATTAATATTAATTATAATAGCCTATTAAAAGAAGATAAAAATAAATCAAAAATAGATATATTAATATCACAACAAGAAAGAATAATATCTCACAATAAAGAGTTAATTAAGCAAAACGATGAAATAATAAACTTGTTGCAAACTTTAAATGAGTATGCAATTCAAGGCATAGATAGATTAGAAAGAATAAGAAAATAAAATATTAGAAAACAAATGACACAATTTGATAGATTTAAAACATATATTAATAGTTGTAAAATAGGAAGTATAGTTTACAGACAAAATATAATAAAAATGTGTGCAAAAAATATGAATTGTTTTCACACAATAGATAGTTATAGGTTAATGAGTACTATACATCCTGAAAGTAGTCCATATAATGATATAGGATTTTTAGAACAATTTGGATTAGGAAAATATAAAGTAGTAAAACATTTTCCTGAAAATTATACTTTAACTAATCTTAAAGAAGATTATAGTAAAATAACAAGAGGATATAGTATTAATTTATTATTTAATATCTTAAAGGATAAGATTATTAATCTCGCAAATCATAATATCATTTTTCCAAAATATATATTTGAAGAATTTAAAACAACATTAAATTTTTTTGAAAAAGAACAACAATGTGAAATATTAAAAAGGAAGAAAAAATTGTATATATGAATAACTTTAAATAAAATGGATTTAGAAACAAGAAATAAAATTGAACAAATAAAAGAACTTTGTGAAGAATTATTGAAAAAAGATGAAAAATATATTTCTTATGAAGAACATTTAAGTGAATATTTTGGAAGAAAAATGTGGAAAAGTATAAAAGAAGATATGAATGAATTTATTACAAAAATGCATCCAAAATCACAACAAGAACTTCTTGATTTATATATGCAAGAAGGATTTAAAAAAAAAAATAAATTAAAAGCAAATCAACCATATTTAACTCCTGAAGAAGAAAATAATTTAAAAAAAAATGATAATACATATTAGAAAAACACTTGAAGAAGATGTAATTTATTTATTAAATACAATATTACAGCATAAAATAGTTCGTCCAATAAAATACAAAAAAGGATTGTACGAAATAACTTATACTAATAATATTGTTATTACAAGTGATAATTTAGAAGATTTAAAATATCAATTACTTGAATTTTATAAAATTGAACCATACGAAATTTTACCAATGTTTGGTTATGCTCCTTTAAGAAATATGTATTATATGAATGATATTGATTTTAAAAAAATGATAAAAAATGGAAACATCTGAAAAAGGAATTAAATTTTTAATTAAAGAAGAAGGCAAAAGAAATGAAGCTTATTTAGATATTATTGGCATTCCAACAATTGGATGCGGATTCACTTATTATTATCAAACTAAAAATGATTTTAATAAAGGAATAAAAACCAAAGTTCAATTAGGAATGGTGATGGATGATGAACAAATAGAAACTCAATTAACATATATTTTAAAAGATTTTGAAACTGCTTTAAATAAACAACCTTATGCAAACCAATTAATACAAGAAAGATATGATGCTTGTATTAGTCTTATGTTTAATATAGGAATTACTGCTTTTACTACTAAAACTTTGAATAAGTCTCTGAAAGATTTTTATGCAGGCGGAGAAACAACTTTAAAAACAATTGAAAACAATTGGTTAGCTTGGCAAAATGCAGGAAGCAAAAAAGGTATTTTACTTCCACGTAGAAAAAGAGAATTTAAACTATTTATTTTACAAGAATATGTTTGATAATGATAAAGAATTTTATTTAGAATTTCCAGATGGTTTCTTTAATGAAGAATCAATAATTGAAAGTTTTAATCCTAAATTTTCTGATGAATTAAATATTGGAGAAAAAGTTAATAAAAAAACTTCTGTATTTTATATAATTAAAAATAATATAAATTATAGAATTGTATATAATAATCAAGAAGAATTAATAACTAAATTATCAAAATTAAATATTAAAGCTAATAATAATACTTATATTGAAAATGGTATGACAATTGAATTACAATCAACATTAATATCTTTAGAAGATAAAATAATAAAAAATGTATTATATTATAGGTATCCTTCACAAACTGATATATTAGTATCAAATGAAAGAATATATACAAAACTTAAAAATATTTTAAAAAAATGATAGAAGAAATAGATTACACTTTTGAATGGGATGAAATAAATAAAGATATTTTTCATGTAATTATAACACAAAAATATCAAAATGAATTAATATTAGATAAAATAAATTTTGATGATTTTTATGAATTTTTTCATAAAGCTATTGATTGTGGAATTGATAAAGAATTTTATAAAAATAGAATAGAAAAAATACATAAAATGAATGATACTATTTTTACTCCAATGTTTGAAATTTTAGATGTTTTTGATGAAAAAATAAATAAAATCATTAATAATCCTGAAATAAATAAAGATATTGCTTTTGGTATTTATCAAGGATATGAATTAGGGAAAGAATTATATTACACACATATAGAAAATAGTTATTAAAAATATGAATAATATTAAACAATTTACATCAGAAGAAATTGCTCTTTTACATAAAAGAGCAATTTCATGTCAAGATTCTTTTGAAGAAAACAAAGACAAAAAAAGTATTCACATTCATTTGAATGTAAATAAAGAACAATTTGAAGAATTTCAAAATTTATTAAAAAAAATACAAATTAAAGATTCACAAATAGAATATAAATAATAAAATATTATTCATATAAAATAATTTTATATCTTTGCAATATGATTCTTTTTTAATAATGATTAAAAGAGTTTCCACTAAACAAAAGGAAACTCTTTTTTTTATAAAAAAAATTGCTATTAATAAAAAAAGTATTATTTTTGCAATACGTTTTATTCATATAATTATGGTTTGAGAATAATTAATATTCGGATTATATTAATTATTTTTATGTTTTAAACTTTTTTTATAAAAAAGTTATTGGTCTTTATTTCTCATAAATATTTTTTAACATTTTAATAGTTTTAATGAATAGTGAAAAAAATTTACTTGAACCGAAAGAAATTATGACTCCGATAGTAATTTCTTTTTTTTAGGCTGTTATATTACCAATTATATTTGTGTGTAGTTTAAGTAAAACATCTGGAAATCTTAAATGTGAAATTACAGACAATGTAGATTCAAATTCTACCACACAATCAAAAGTTTTAAAGTTTTAAAAATTTTTAGTTGTTAATTAAAAAGGCTGCAATATTTATTATTACAGCCTTTTATTTTTTTTATAAAACTTTTAAATTATTCCGAAATTATTACTTTTTTAATTTCTTCAATACTATATGTTCCCCAATTATAGTATCCATTTATTAAATCATCATTCAAATAAGCACCTTCAAAAATTATAGGTGATTCATCTTTCTTATTTGTAAAAAATGCAAATAATGTACATCCTTCATAAAATCCTTCCTTAATTAAATCTTCTTTTGTCATTATTATTATCAATAAAATTATTATAAATAGCTAATAATCCTGCTATTAATAAACCTATTACAATTATTGTTTTCATATTATTTTTTTCATTATAACTTTATCATCAAACCATTGTTCCTCACCATTTTTATTTAAACCACAATATATTTTTTCATCTAAAAATGTTAATTCAATAATTTCTAAATTAAGATCATTGTTTTTTAAAATAGATTTCGCCATATTATATGCTTTACATCTATCATTTGGAATAATAAATTGTTCTTTAAATATTTTTCCTGATATTAATAATATTTCCATATATTTTTATTGCAAATATAATACTTTTTATTTATTGAGCTTTAAAAAATGGTATTTTATCTTCAGGGTTAATATTACTCATCATTGTTGAATATGTAGGAACTAATGGACTTTGTAAGAAATATTTTTCTGCTTTTGACATATCTTTATATTTTCCACTTTTCATTACAGCATCTTCTCCATTTATAAATTCATAATTTAAAGGATTAAATATTCCTATTAAATCTATTAAAGATTGTGCAGTTTCTATTCCTGCCATAGGACTTTTTAATAATCTAAATCCTTCATCAATAATCATTGGAGTTGGAGCTAATGCACCTATTTCAGTTCTTAATCTAAGAATTTGATATTCTGCCATTCTTTTAACCCAAATATTTTCATCATTATCCCAATCAGAATTAGATATAATACTTGCAAGAATTGACACTGCAGTTAACATTGCTAATTCAGTAAATGTTCTTCTTATATTTGCTTTTTCAGTATCATTAAGATTATTCCATTGTGATGCTATATCAAATTGAGATTTTTTTAAATCTTTTATCATTTGAGTAAAGAATTTTCCAGCAGTAATATAATATCCTTCTGTCCATTTTTCAAGATCTGGATTCCAATTTGCAGTATCAAATCTTCTAACTAATGAAGGAACTAAAAACTTTCTAAATTGCATTGCTAATCTACCAATAGCCATTGCTTGAAAAGCATTTTTATCTTCTCTATTGTAGATACCATGCATTCTTTGATTTATAGCTGCAATTTTTCTTGTAAATTTATAAATATCATCTCTTGTAAATTCAGTTCCATCTTCTTTTGTATATCCTTTTTTTATTTCCAAAGTAGCACCAATATTTGGATTGTTTTTATCTATAGGAACAATTTCCAAAGCATCCCATAAATTAGTGCTTTTCCCCTTATTATCTTTCATTTTAGTTTGTAATGCAACAGCAATAGCAGTTCTATTTTGCATCCAATGTTCCCCTGCATTTTGTCCTGCATAAAGAGTATCTGTTTTAAACATTTTAGAAAAAATGTTTCTTCTATTAAAATCAGTATCTCTAATTTTAACATCATAATTTTGCATTACATCAAATTTTTCATCAAATAAATCTAACTTATTTGTTTTTATCCTACCACCTATTTGAGATAATCTATTCAAATTATTTTTCGTATAAATAGCATCTGCTTTTAAAATATCAGATTCATTGAAAAATTCTCTTGCTACTCCTTCAATATGCATCATTGCATTTCCTGTTATTGGATTGGAAATAATAGATAATGTATTAAATGCAAGTCTATTTATTCCTGTTATCATATTTAATGAATCTGCTAACTTTCCTAAATCAACATTTTTTCCAAAAACATTAATACTTCCTTCATCTTTGATATATCTATTATAAACTTGCATATCAAAGAAATCATTCAATCTTTCAATAAAATTAGAAGCATCTTTCTTTTTTAATAAAGGAATATGTACTTTTTCTAATCCTAATCTAATTGTACTTTTTAATTTTTTATTTCCAATAGTTTCTTGTATATCAATTTCTCTTGCATAATTTTTACTTAATTCAAGTATATTAATAATAGCATTCATAGAATCATATCTATGAGCCATAGCAGAATAAGCAATCATTGTAGATATTACATCAGTTGACATATCATTCATGTTTGCTTTATCCATAGTTGTATAATATATAGGTAAAGTATTTACTCTATTTTGTTCAAAATCTTCAAGTACAACTCTATCACTAATTTCTTCATCATCTTCTCTTGCTAATAATTGATCACCAACAGCTTTTTTTAATTGTTTTGATAATTCCTTAGCAGATGATGAAGACTTCATTCTATCTAATAAATCTTTATAAATTTTTGGAGCATTTAAAGTTTTAGTATAATTTTCAGGAAGATATTTATCTAATTTTTCTTTTAATTTTATTATTTTTTCGTAAAATTCTTTTTGTTTGCTACTTAAAGAATCATATTGTTTGTTGGCATATTTTGATTTTTTAGGAGTTATTTTGTTGTTAATAATATCATTATTTTCTATAATCCATTTATTTTTTTCTTCTTTGTATTTAGCAAAATCTGCAGCAATTGATAGATTATATTTTTTATTTAAGTTATCTATAAATTTTTTATATTCTTTTCTATATAAAGAATAATCTATTTCAGAAATCCAATTGCCTGTTAATTTACCATCTTTATCTTTTTCATACATCCAATCAGTATTTTTAATTCCTGATTCTTCTAATTCTTTTCCTAATTTTTGTAAATATTTTTTATCTTCAATAGTATCTAATCTTGCTTCATTGTTTTGTTTTTTTACTGCTTGGTCAAAAACTTTATGAATTAAATTATGAGATTCACCCATAGATTTTAACCATCTATCTATTAAAGATATATCTTTTGCAATAAATTTAGCAACATCTTCAGTATTAATAGTATCACCTTTATTTTTACCAATTGCTATATATAATTCATCTCCTAAATATGTTTTAAGAAAATCTATAAATAAAGGTTGAACCTCATTTAAATATTCTTGTCTTAAATCTTGTAGCATTGGAGATATTTCATCAAGTAAAGTTCTTACTTTACTTCCATATCTATTATCAGCAAATTTTTCTTCTTTTAATAAGTTTTGTCTTATATCATCAATGATATAAAAATATGAATAATAATAATTATTAATATTTCTTAAAATGCCGGCTTTATAATTAGCATCTGTTATATTTTGAGTTCTTATATTAATTAGTTTAGTATTTAATGATTTTAATTCACTTATTACATTTTCTAAATAAGAATAAATTGCATCAATTTCTTTATTATTATTTAATGATACATTTAATTTATTAATTAAATTTTCTTGTGTAGTTAAAAACTTAGTATTATTAGTTTTTTTGTAAATATTTAATCTTTTAGTTTCATTTGCAATAATTTTTTTTAATAATTCTTTATCACTTTTTATTCTTTGATCTATATTAAATAATTTAGTATTATTATTATTTAATTTTGTTATATCAAAAGAAACATTATCATTTAAAATATCAGATGCTAAATTATAAAATTCTTTATTTACAGCAATTTTCATTTTTTCAAAATCACTAATATTAAATTGATTGAAAAAATCTTTTATTGCTTGAATAACTTTTTGAATTATACTTTTATGTTGAGGTTTTATTTCAGAAACATTAACTAAAGCATCTGCAAGAAGTTTTCCTGCAGCTTCTTTTGCGAGTAATAATTTATCATTTTTATATAATACAGAATATTTATTATAATCTTCTCCTAATATTTCTTGTATATATGTATTATTATCATTCATTAAATGATTAATAAATCTTTCAATAAATTTATTATTACTTAATGCTTCTATGGCAAAATGAGCAAATTCTTCTGGAAGAGCATTTTCTCCTTGTATTCCTTTTGCTAATCTAATTAATTCAATTATTCCATTTGTTGCTTCTTTTGCAACACTAAAATCTGTAACTCCATTAATTTTTAATCTTTCTTCTAAATCAGTTAAAGCACCTATTGCAATTCCATTTTCTGATAAAATATTTCTTAATTTTATATTTAATGCTTCATTATAATCCATTTTATCTACTTCACTATTTTGAGATATATTATAATAAGCATTATTATATGGTGATTGTCTTCTAAAAACTTTAACTCCAATAAACATTCTTGGAGATTCCCAATCTTGAATATTTATAACTTTTGCATAATATTCTTTATTATAAGGAGATTTTGCATTAAAATTATTTGCTTTTTTTAATAAATCATTATAATTTTTTTCATTATTAATATTTAATTTTGGTCTATTTTCTCCATATTTATAATATCCTATTTTATCATTTAAAGCATTTAAAATATTTTGTTCTGTCAATATTTCTCTAAGATTTGTTTCCCTTATTAATGTAGCTAATAAAGGTTCTCCATTTTTATCATAATCTGTTTCAATTCTTTTATTATGCCATTCATCTTTTAATAATTTAGATTTAGCATATATTACTTTGGTTTGTTCTCTATTATTATTAGTAAATTTTAACAAATCTTTAAAAAGAATGCTTTCAACTTCTTCTCCTTTTTTATTTTTAAATTTTGGAATTATATTACAATACATATAATTAAATATTTTTTTTATTAACAATTAGGTCCATTTTCTTTACCATTAGGATATTTTATTAAATCTGGATCTTCTTCTACATCCATATCAAATTCTTTTTCTTTATTAGTATTTTTATTAGTAATTTCATTTATAAGCCCACCTAAATTAAACTGACTTAGTTGATTTATAATATTTTTATCTACTGTTGTATCATCAGGATTTGTAATATTATCTTTGGAAGTTATATTATCAATATTTGTAACATCACTTTTAATATTATTATCATTAATAGTATTATCAATTTCTATATCATCATTTTTAAACATAGGTGTTACAAAAATACTATTATAATCATAATTTAATAAATGATTTTTTATTCCTGCAGGATAAACTCTTTCACAAATAATATTATCACTATCTTCATTATCTCCAATTCTATAATAAATAGGTTTATTATTAATCATTTTACAAAAATACAAACTTCTTACATTTTTTAATGCATCTTCAGAAATAATTACTTTATCTAATATTTTATTATTTTCAACAAATTTAATATCATTTAGTTTTAAAACAGGAACAAATTTTTTATTGTCCAAATTATTTAATAAATATTGATTATAAAAATTAGAATAATCATCTTCATGAGTTAACATATCATTTAAAATATTAAGATAATCAGGAAGCATTTGTTTTAAATCATTTGGTGCATAATTCATTGGAGATATAGGAGAATATGATAAACCTGAAGTATAAAAGAAATATTTAAATAAATTCATTCCTAAATCTCTTTCTTCAGAATTTGTAGAATATAATATATTACGCCAATCATTAATAAAATTTTGTTCTATCTCTCTTGAAACAATATAATTCTTATTAAAAGTTAAATAAGTAAATGGCATAAAATTGTCATTTTGTTTATTAATATATTTTATTAATTGATTTTCATATAAAGATTGATTATTTTTCAAAGTATTATAATAATATTCCGGAAAAGATTTAACAAATTCTAAGATTTGTTCTTTTAATGGTAATGATTTATCTCCACCTAAAAAACTATCTTTTGTCATTATATAATTAAATAAATGATTTATAATATGATTAATATCTTGTTCATTTAATGAAAATGAAGATAAATTTTTAAATGAATCTAATATTTTATTTATAGATTCATTATAAAATGGAAAATATTTTTTAAAAATTTCATCAGCTTTTGTTTTTCCATATTGTTGAAATGCTTGAATAAAAGGAACATCAAATTCATTAATATCTTTATTTTCTTCATTATAAGATATAATATTTGTTAATCCTAATATTGGTGCTGCATCTTCTTGGATTTCTTCACCTGTTGTTTCATTAGTTACAATATTAATTAAATTGGCACTTGTATTAAAATCATCAATATTTGATTTATCTACCAATTGTTGAAAAATCATTTTAGTTTGTCCAGAAGAAGAATCTTGTCTTGTTACTTTAATAGAATCATTTAAAAAATCACTAACTTTAAAAACTTTATACATCATTAGAGAAATTAAATATTGATTAACATTATGATCATAATCATTATTCATTCCCAATATTTCTTTTATAAACATTTCTGAATTAATTTTAATATTATTTTCAATAATATATCCATAATTAAAATCTTTTGGTTTAAAATGATCTATTGTTTCTTCTACAATTTTAAAATTATATTTGTCTTTATAATATAAATTTTGCATATATTTAATGGCATCTTGCTGCATTAATAATGCAACTTCATCAATGGAATAACCCAAACGTAATAATAACATTGATGCATTAACAGTAAATTCATCTTGATTTAAATATCCTAATATTGGATTTTTACCATTATCTGTTGATGAGGCTAAAAATTGAGCAATAGTAGATGAAATAAAGTTACCATTAGAATCATATATTTGATTTAATTTAGTGTAACTTTTATCATTAATCCAAAATTTTAATTTAGGATTAATTTCTGCATTTGTATATTGATATACAGTTAAATTAGCTTTATGTATTGCATAAATACCAATTAACTTACTACCTGTCATATTTTGTCTAAATGCTTTTTGATAAGAATCAATAGTTAGTATTGAACTATTAGATAATTTATCATTAACATATTTATCAACCTCATCAGTTGACATTTGTTTTATTTTAGCAATTATAGATTTAATATTTTTTTCTCCTGTTATTTTTTCTAAATAATTTATATCTTTAAGTTGTAATAATTTAATAACATTAGCCATTTTAATAACATCAGGAAATCCACCTCCTTTAATCATTTTAAAAGTAGAATTATTGGTACGAGTTTGAGCAATTGCTAAATCTAAAAATAAATTATCTCTTTGTTTTCTTGTATTTTTTTCTACAGGTAAATTAAAATCATATTCAACAACTTCAATCTTTGGAATATCATATTTATATTTTTCTTTTGTTTCATTAAACCATTTTTTAAATGAAACATCTTTGTCTAAAATATCTTCAAAATGTTCAGCATTTTTTATTTTTAATATGTCAGTTATTAATTTATTTTCTGCTTGATATTCTTCAAAATCTTTACGAGCTTTTTTATAATTATATTCAATTAGATTAAATGCTCTATTTAATACAAATAATTTATCAACATCAAAGTCACCATCAGTTATATTAGTAATTTCTTTTGGAAGCATTATTGATGAACCATTTTGAACCGGTAAAAATCCTTTAATATATATAGGTATAATTGAATGAGAATTTTCAGTTGGAACTCTATATCCTATAATTGTTTTTAATTCTTCTGGAAGTTTATTAATATCTAATTGTCCTTTTTTATCTAATAATGGTTTAAATAAACTTTTTGAAGATGCAGGCATATATGCTTCCATATATTTCACTTTACCATTTTCATAAACAATTTTTAAATCTTCTGTTAATCCATAATCAGAAACTTGAATTAATGTTCCACCTAACATTTTTTGTTTAGCTACTCTATTTCTAATTGCAGATGCAATTATTTCTTGTGTTCTTATTCCAAATGTAGGATCATATAAAGGTAAAGTAAAATCTCCATTTTCATTAATAAATATAGCTTTTTTTAATTCTGTAGTATATCTGTCAGAATTATAAATTTCAGTTAATAATATTTCTGAAGTTTTTTCTTTAGTTGAAAATTCTTTATTAACTTTTTCATAATCCTCTTTTATATTTTCAATATTAACTTTGTTATACAAATCAACATATTCTTGTTTATTTAATTGTTTTCCATTAACATTAAAAATTTCATCATCAGCAATATCTAACAAATTTAATCTTCTAAATTGAGAACCAATTAATTGTTGATTATCAAAATAATGTTCTTTGGTTTCAACTTGAATACCATAATCATTATAATTAATATTATGAACAACATCTTTATTTTCTACTCCATTATTATAAGTAGCATTTTTTAATTTATTTATAATATCAGATATACTATTTAAATTATTAATATCAATAGTTCCTTGTAATCCTAATTTAACTCCAGATTCAAAAACAAATAAATCTATACCTTTTTGTCCGTTTTCATCAACATAATTATCAGAAAATTGTTGTAATGCTTTAAATTTTGTATTTTTAGATAATGATTGAGATATTGTAGAATATATAGCTAATAATGCAAATTCTGAATCTTTATGCATTACAGGTACTTTAAAATCACCATAATCTCCATAATGTGATGCTTTTGCAACATCTGTTCTTGTAAATGGTTTAATTGTTTGATAAATAATATTAAAATCTTCAATATTCCAATTACCATTAATTAAATTTTGATATGCAGTTTCATTTCTTCCTACGCCATTATCATCCCATCTTCCTGCCATAATCATTACTTTCCTATATGAAGATAATGGTCTAAATGCTTGTGCATCTGTTACATTAATTCTGTTCCATTTTGATATAATAAAATCTTTATCAATTTTTGTTAAACTGCCATTTTCAACTTTATTATCTAATATTTCATTTATATCTTTTAATACATTTGATGGTTCAATACTATCTTTTAAATATATAGTTTTTTGTATTTCTGTTCCAATTTTTTCACCATTATATTCTGCTTGAGTATTTAATCTTAATGCAGGAGAGTGAACAGACTTAAATCTTTTTGTAAAATTTTCTTTATTTCCCCAAAAAGCATTATCTACTGCATAAATTTGAATTATCTGACTTTGTGCATAAATATAATTTAACCAATATTCTCTATAAGCCTTATTTGGATTTGCACTTATTAAAAGATTTTTTATTAAAGTATCTACATAAGGATTATCATTTATATTTTCTAATTCATCAATTATAGAATTAAATGTTAAATTATTCTTAGTATTATTATTAAAAGCAAATGATATTTTATTACTTGTAACAAAAGCAGATAAATAATTTTCCATATCAGATGTCCATGAATTTTCTAATATTTTTTTTGCTTCAAGTAAATTTTTATTAAAAAAATTATAATTTCTTTTCCCATTTATATCTATATCATTTAATGTTGATTTTGTATCTGAATCCACATCAAAATAATTAATAGAATCTAAATATGTTACAGTATCTTGTTCTGCTTTTCTTAAAAATTTTTCTAAATGTCTTTCTATTATTTCATTTACATTATTATTATTTTTAAAAGCATCAGTCATTTCTGCATATAATGTAGTTCTATTTAGTTCTGGAATAAAAGTAAATTCACCACCACCCATAGAAATAATATCTCCTTTATTATTTCTTTTAATATCCATATTATTTATAGGTTCTGTAAATTGACCGGTTAATCTCATTTTATCTCTATTCCTTACAACATTAATACGTTCATATTCTTGAAGTATTAAATTTGTCATAGCTTTTGCAGTCTGTTTAAAAACATCTTCAGTTTCATTAAATTGTAATTTATAAAATCTAATAAATTCTAAAGTATTTGTATCAGACATTAATGGAGTATTGAATATTCCAACTTCTTTATATGGACTTGAGTTATATTGTTGATATAATGCTACCTGCAAATCTATATCTGTAAATTCATTAAATTGTTTTCCTATAAATTTTAATAATTTAAAATGATTAAATACATCTTGTGCTTTTAAATTTACTCCCAATGATTTATTTCTGTATAAATCATTTAACCAATTATTCAAATATTTTCCATTTTTCTTATACCATGTATATTGTCCAAATTCTTTATCAATTTTTTCTTTTACTTTTTCTTGAGATAAACCTTTGGTATTTTTTAATATTTTTGTTATTTTTGTTATGTAATTTGCAACAATATATGAATTATAATTATCTCCATTTTCATGAAAACTACTTTCTAAATAATCAGTAGAATTAAGTTTTAATATATCAGCTATTCTTCTATAATAAGTTTTGTTATCTTCAAATACATTTTTTTCAGCTTTATCTTGTTTATGTCCTCTATCAACAACAATAGAATCAATATTATTAATTAATGATATTAATGGATTTATTTTAGTATTTTTAAAAGAATTTGCAATAGATCTATTAATTAATTTGAAAGGAGTATTAATTCCAATAGATTTTAATATATCTTCTAATTCTTTTCTTACTTTTGGATTTTTATATACATTTATATAATTATTTTTTAATATATTTTTATCCTCATCATCACGACCTGTAGAACCAAAAGTTATTACTCTATTATCTCCATGTTGGTTTTCTTTTACAAATTTAAAATTATCTTTAAATTTATTAAGTTTTTCTTCTATTTTTTTTGCATTTTCTTCTATTTTCTTTCCATTTTCATCATATAGAGGAGTTTCATTTAAAGAATATCCTGAAACAATAGTTTGATTCCAATCATTAGATATGGAATATTTTCCATCAGTTTTATTTAAAATTTTAGTTTTATATTTTCCATCTTTATCTTTATACATTATTTGCATTTCAACAAATTCTTTTCTATAATTTTGATAAAATGCAGATAATAATTGATTATCATTTTTTAAAGATTGTATTAAATTATTGATAAATGGAAATTGCAATTTAAGTTCTTCTAATAAAGGAATCATATCTTCAATATTATCCATTTTATGAAGATGTTCAATTAATTTAGAATGAATATAAGTAGAATCTAAATATTCATGTTGATTATATTGATTTAGATATATTGTTCCATCAATATTATATTTTGGCAATGTACCAATAACATGCTTTACTTTTTGCGATAATGTATCAAAATTACTAATTGTTTGTATATCTACATTGTATATATTTTCTTTATTTTTATTATCTTCATCTTTTACATTATCATTTGATAATCCTTCATATCCTTCTATATTTTCAGATGATTTAAATAATATTTTATTATGTTTAAATTTAACACCTAATCTATTTTCTATATAAAATATTGCTTGATCTGACAATATATCAAAATTCCTTAAAGTTAAAGGATATAGTTCTTTTTTTAAAGAAACTACTTTTTTTGCTTTTTCAAGTTTCTGTTCTTCTGTCCAATTTTTAAAATTACTATATTGATTAATTTTAGATAATTCAAATTTAATAACTTCAGATTCATCAGCACCTACATAATTTGCATATATAGTTTTTATTTCTTCAAATAATTTATTTGGTCCTTTTTTTAAAAGATTATTTAATGTTTCATTTCCTTCTGAAATTTCATATTCAATATTATTAATAAAATCATTTGCAAGAACTTTTGATACAAAATTTTGTGTTTTATAATTTGGAAAATCTTTATTTAATTGAGATTGTTCTATTTGATTAAAATTATATTTTTTGTTATCATATTTTATTTTTAATTCTTTTTTTCTATTAATTTGATCACTTAAATAATTAGTAATTTTTTGATAAAATTTTTCATTTCTTGAATTACCAACAATAATTGTATCTTCATTAATTAAATCAAGTATACTATTTAGTTTATTAAAATTTGTTTTTATATATTCATCAAATAATTCATCAATAAAAGATTGAAGCTCTGGCGAATCTTCAGATACATTATTTTTATCTTTAAATTCTTGAATTATTTGTGAACCTGTTTTCAGGTATAGTTTTATTCCTTGAATTTCTTTTTCTCTTAGAAATATATTCCCATAAAAATCAATTTTATAACTATCAAGATTGAATTCATTTGTATTTTCAGGAACTTTATAATATGGAACAACTGTTTTAAAAGTTAATTGAATAGGTTTAATTTTTTCTTCATTTTTTTTATTATGTAAAGATTCAACAAAAGCATTCAATTCTTCTTTTGTTGGTAATGGTGCATCTAAATTTTTCTTTTTATTTTCTAAATAAAGTTCAATATTAGCCATTACAATAGATTCATTTTCATTAGGATAATTTTCTGCTATATATTCAGTTACTTTTTTTGTTTTTAATAAACATCCACTATTTGTTCCCATATTATTTTTTACATTTTAAAATTTGTAACTTTTGTTCATCTGTTAAATCATTATATTTTTTATTTGATAAATTATTTTTTTTCAAAAATTCTTTTTTATTTAAAGAATATTCTTTTACATCTATAATATCTTTTATATAATTATTTAATATAATTCTTTCTTTTAATATTTCAGGTACTTCATTAAATTCATCTAATGTAATATTTTTTTCTCTTAGAATTGGAGTTAAAGTGTTCATAACAATAAAAAATAATTTATTATCTTCAATATTAGATGTATTAAAATCTACTTTTTTCAGTATATCAACAAGCATTTCTTTACTTAAAATTGATTTTGTTTCAATTTGTTCTAATTCATCTTCATTATTTTCATTAACTTCATCATCTTCAAATTCATTTAATTCATCTTCATTATTAACAATTTCAGTTATTTTTGATTTAACTTCAAATATATTTTGTGTTTTACTATTTGATTCAGATGATTCAGATGCAGGACTATCAGTAATTACTTCATCATTAGTAGATTTTTGTTCATCTTTTACAATTTCATTTGATGATTGTGGTGTAGAAAATTCTGAATTAGTATCATAACTAACATTTTCTTTATCATTAGTTATTATTTTTCTTGATAAATCAGCTTTTTTTGTTTCAAAATTACTATGTTCATTGCCATTTTTATCTATATATGAAGTTTGAAACCAATTATTAACTAAAATATCACTTGAAATGTTTGATGAAAACAAATCTGAATTAATTAATACTTGATTATAATCATATTTATTTATTGAACCTAAATCAATATTTAAATTAATTCCAAATTCAACAAACACATCAAATATTTCATTTGCAATTTGATCTATTGATTTAGATTGATCAACTTCATTCCCATTTTCATCTCCAAATATAAGTATTTCTTTATTATTTGTTGCAAAAAATACAGCTTTACTATTTTCTTTTCTTTTACCATTTTCAAAAATAACTTTATTGTTATTATCTCTATAAAATTCAGTAATTCTTAATCCTATAATTTCTTCATTTTTCCCAATGATATAATCTAAATAATAATTTCTTAAATCTAAAAATGATTTTATTTTTAATATATGTTTTGATAATTCATTTGTTGAATCATCATTTAAATTTGCAATTTGTTTCAGTTCATTATGTAGTAATGTATAAATTGGACTATTATTTTCTTTTGTTTGAGATAAAGAAATATGATTTATTCTAACTGATACAGGATAGTAATTTCCATTAATATCTTTTATGAATAAAAATACATTCCCTAATTTATCTTTTCTTGTTATTTCCGGTATAAAATATCTATCTATATTTTCATCATCATTTATAATAACTCCACTATTAGTAACTATTCCTAATCTAACATCACTTGGTAAATTTAAAGAATGTAAATTATTTGATGTATTAGTATACATTGGAGTTCCACTAATTAATTTTTCAACAGTTATACTTTCTTTATCATATATAAAACTTTTTTTATCTTTAGCTTTTTTATATTCATCTTGAACTCTTGTAAGCAATTCTGATAATCCTTCAAATTTATCTGCATAAGGTTTCAAATTTAAACTTCCTACAACTTGTCCCTCTTTTGTAATTAAAAATACAGTTTCATTATCAAATGATGAATCTATTTTAAAGTATAATTTGTCTCCAATTTTAAGATGTCCTTTATTTATATAATCAAAAGCACCATTAGAAGATAAATAATTGTATATTTTATCAAAATCTTTTCCTTCTTTTTTCTTTGCTTCATTAAAAGGAATAACTTTTGTTTCTTTTATACTGCCATCTGAATTTCTTGTAATTTCTTTTACCATTTCTGGAATAGCAGGTCTATAATATTGTATTTTATCTTCATCATTATTAGTTGGAATAATACTCTTATTATTATTATTTTCTATATTTGTTGATATTTCATCATTATTATTTTGAATAATTTCATTTGAAGATTTATCATTTTGATTTGTATCAATTACAATATTATTTTCTTGATTGTTTTCTGTATTTGTAGTTTCTGTACTTTTTGTTTCTGTATTTGTAGTTTCTGTACTTTTTGTTTTTGTACTTGTAGTTTCTGTACTTGTAGTTTCTGTACTTGTAGTTGTATTTTGATTTTTTACAAAATTTGTTATTTCATTTATAATATTCTTATCATTATCTATATATTCTTGTGAGGTTGGATCTAATTTTGTTAATTCAACAATAATATCATACATGTAATTTAATATAGGATATGTAGTTAATATACGTTCATAAGTTTGATTTTCTATTTTATTTAATTCTTCATTATTATGTAATTTTACAAATAGTTTTTTTAAATAATTATACGCATTAATTGTTTTAGTTAAAGTATCAAGTTCTTTTTTTACTGCTTTTTCTGAATCAGTTTCTTTTGTAATACCTAAATAATCATAAACATGAGGTTCTAATAATTTAATCATTGCATTATTTTTCATGTATTTATACATATTTAAATATTCAGATGGTTTTTTATCATTTAATGAATTTACATAATTATTAAATCCTTCAGTAGTTATAACATCTACAATTTCTTTTATTGTTAATGTTTTTTTATTAGCATATTTATTTTTAACATCTTCATCGGAAACTGATGATTTTGACATATTAGCATTATTATTATATTCTTCATTATAATTATTCATTATAGTTGATAATATGTTAAATGCTTTATTTCTTATTTCATCATTTTCTTCAATAGATAAATTATCAAAATTATTAGTTATTGGTGATTTTATATTTTTAAAATTTTGAGCTTCTTCTAAATTATTAGCACTATTTATATGATTAGTTAAAATTTGATTTAAAACATTTTCTATTTCAGATTTGTTTTTAGAATCATTTAACATTCCATTTATATTTTCTTGAATTTTATTTTGAAGAAAAATGTAATATTTATTAATATCATTAAATTGTTTAACTAATTCATTTGTTTCTAATAGTTCATTAAAAGCATTAATAAAATCTTCATTTGCTGAATTTTTATTATATAAATTTCTTATTTCTTGAATAGTTGTTTTACTATTTAACTGTTCTTTATAAACTTCTTTTGTTGCAGTTTCTGTTGCCTGTTTAGCTTGATTATATGTTCTTTCTTTATCTCTATTTATTTGTGATGGATTAGTTAAATATTCTATAAATTTAGCATAAGTATATCTTTGAAGATTATTTAATTTAACAGCATCTACAAACTTTTTACTAATATCATCAAAAGCAATATTTGAATCTGAATTTTGTGCACTTATTTGTTCTATTGCAGAAGCAAATGTTTCAAGATCTTTCATGACAAATTCAGAATCATCTAAATTATTTACAATTTCTTTTGTTTTTTCATATAATAAAATTTCTCGTTTTAAATCATTAATTTTATTTCGTATATTATCTTTTTCTGATTTATAATCTATATTTTCTTCTAAATCATTAATTGTTGTTTGTGCATTTTGTATTAATGTATCAATTTGTAAGCTATCATTAATTTCGTTTTTTAATGTTTTAATTCTATATTTTGCATCATCTGAATAAATTTTTAACCAAGTTAATTCTGTTAAATTATCATCAGATAAAACTTCATTAGTTTTAGAATCTATATCTTTTCTTTCTTTTATATAATTATTTATAGCATCATTAATTTCTGTTTTTCTTTTTAAAATTAAATTTTTCATTTCCTCTTTTCCTTCAGGAGTAGCAGTCATTTTATTTCCACTTGAATCAATATATGGTCCAACAAAAGTTCCATCTTCTGATTGTGTTGTAGTATAATCTATAATAGCATCTAAATTTTCATCAGATAAATCATCTAATCCTTCTATTGTTGCAAGTAAATCATCTAATTTACCTGCATTTGCAAACATACTTATATCACTTATAAGTTGAGCAGATTCTGCATTTTTATATCCAAAATCATCATCTTGAGATGCTGCAACATTCATAACATCTTCAAGATTATTATGTCTTATTAATCCATGATAATAATTTAAAAAATCTTCTGATTGTATTCTTTCATTTAATCTATTTACAATTTCTTTATCTCTTCTATAATTACTCATTACTTCATTATACTTTTCAAAAGCCCCACCATTAAAAGTAATTGGAGATTGAAGTTTTCCTTGAGAATTTTTAGTCATTCTAAAAGATGGTAATCCTAATGCACCCATTAAAAATCCAACAGAAAAATCTTGATAAGAATTAGGATCTGAAACAACTTTTGAAAAAGTATTACCAAAATTATTTATCCAACTAATAGTTTTTTGTTCTGCATTTGGATTTAATTGCAAATTATAAAAATTTGTTAAATCATTTTCATAATATGAAGCTGCATTTTCAGCTGCAACTAATTGCATAAATTCTTCTGTACCTTCAGATGCAGCATTTGCAAGTCCTTTTGCTGCACCTTTTGCTACTGCAACACCTTTTCTACCTGCTTTATATACTTTTGTTCCATCATCTAATATTTCAGTGCCTATTCTTTTAGAAACTCTTTTTGCAGTTTTTGCACCACCTGCATACATTTTACCAAACATAAACATGTCTTGTGCCATTAATATAGGAAAATTTTGTAACATTACAGCATTTCCCATTTTAGCACCATCTTCTTGTATTTTTGCAAGCATATCTGCATGTCTTTGATTTTCATTTGATACTAATGTATTATACATTTCAGTTCCACCATATTGTTGTTTTATGGCTTCAAGTGTTGCATTATATCTATCATTTTCTTTTAAATTTTCAAAATTCATAAAATCTTCAGCATTATTTTTAGCTTCAATATTAGCTTCATTCATTGCTGATGTTGCTGAACCTGCAAGTTTTCTTCCTATTTTAGGTGTTGATTTTGCAACTTTATCATATATTGCATCTATTCCTCTTTTTGCTTTTGCTGTATTTAAACCTGTTTTACCTATAGAACCAAATTTACTTATTCCCGATATACCTTTACCTACTGCATTTATTCCTTTATTTATTGCACTTATAGCACCAGAACCAACCATACCAGAATACATAGCACCAACCATAAAGCCTGTGTTTTTAACCAACACATCTCCTAAGAAATTAGCAGTAAATATATTTTTATACCATTGTCCTGATTCTTGATTTGCTCTTTCTTCATCTGTATAATAGTTAGGAATTGCAGATTCACTCCATTGGTTTAATTCATACATAGCATTACTTATACTATTATCCCATAAACCACTTAATTTTCCTGTAGCTATTGCAGTTCCTATTCCCCATATTGCACCTAAAGTACCACTTATAAATGTTGTTCCTGCAAGAATAGAACCTTTTGCTATTCCTGCTCCAATTTTTGCTAAATCTGATTGAGCTTTTGCTCTTATATCATTAATATTAGAATAATCAAGCTCATTGATAAGATTTTTATCATATTTACTTTTTCCCCATTCAGGATATAAACTCATATCAATAGGTCCAGAATCTAATCTATTAGGATTATTTATATCTGTATCTATTCGATATTGAATATTTAAATCAATTAATTTATATCCGGTATATTCAGGATCTTTTGTTAAATTATTTATATTATCTAATAATTCTCTTGTTTTAGTTTTTTTAGATGAATTTATTTTATTAACACCTTTTAATCCATCTAATCCACTTGTTCCTTGTTCTCTTGGGTCTTGTATATTTTGTTCCATTATAATTTTGCATTTGTTGTAGTTTGAACTTGAGCTTTAGTATTAAAATTACTATATAAATTACTTAATAATTTTGCTTGTAATTTTTCTAATTCTAAAAATAAAATTTTTACAGCCGAATTTTTTATAGTTGGATCTGGATCAGATTGTTCATTATAATAATTAATTACTTCTTGTTCATCATAATCAAGAGTATAAATACTTTTTTTCAATTCATCAATTTTTTCTTGTAAATTTTTTATATTACCTGATGAATCTTCAAATAAACTTGAATCTATAAAAAGTTTTTGTCCATTTCCATCTCCAAAAATTAATTGACTATTATTAATATCATAAGACAAAGAATAAGGACCTTTCATATCTTCTTTTAATTTATTAAATTCTTGTTTAGTTTCTATTTGTTCACCATCTTCATTATAAACACCTCTTACATTATTTTTATCCATACCTAAATTAATTTTAGATATAACATTTTCATAAATTATGTTATCATTTGTTACTTTTAAAGAAGGAATATTATAAGCATAATTATCTAATTCTATTTTTTGTTTAATTATTTTTTTCTTTTTTTCAAAATCTAATTTATCAAATTCATCTTTTTTTAGATATTTATTAATTTGATATTTATTATATGCTTCATCAATTCTATTTCCATATTTTGCAGGAATAGTAAATCCACCTTTTTTTGAATAAGTTTCTGGTTGTATTTGATATTTATTTGTTTCTGGAGTTAAATTGTTAATATAAGTTATATCTTCACTTGTATTAGGATTATTTTGTATAATTCTACGATTAAATTCTACAGGTGAATTATTTAATGGTAAATCTGAAGGTGTGTTATTAGATTTTGAACCACTTTCAAAATTTGGATCTCTCATATCATTACTTTTTGATGTTCCAATTGCAGAAGTTAATCCAAGTAATGAACTATTTAATATTTGATTATATTTATCATCACCAAATCTTTCTTTAGTTACATTCCATTTATTTAAAGTTCTATTTAATATTTGATTTAAAATTTTAACATCAGAGAAATTGCCATTTTGATATATATTTAAAATATCATCAGCAGAAAAACCATATTTTTCATATTTTGAAATAATACCATCAATATTACTATTACTAAATTTTATATTTTTAATGTCTTCTAACATTGTCTTTGCTAAAGGTGCAACTGTTGTAGCAACATCTTTTTGAATATCATTCATTGAAACATAATTAACATCATATAATGGATCATTAATAAATGTATCAATAGAAACTTCTGAAGGGTCAGATGAAAATATTAATGAATTATCTCTTGCTAATAAATCATCCATATTCTTTTTAAATAAATCTCTTCGTTTTGAACCCTCTTCTATTGGAATTATTTCAGAAGCATATCTCTTTTTAAGATTTAAAGCATTTTTAAAAGTATTTTGTGTTAATCCAAATTGACTTAATGCATCTGCTTCTGCTTTTGTTGCATCTGCATATTGTTTATATCTTTCATAAGCTGCTTGATCATTTTTACTATTTTTAAGTTTTTCCCATACAGCTGCTTTTGCATCTAATTCATTTATATTAGATAATATTTCATTGTGAAATGCTGTCTCTTGAGCAACAGGTTTAGCCAATTCATCAAAAGTCAATGGATTAAAAGTAGAATTTATTATTGTTGGCATATTATTTTACTATTTTAATTTCTTTTAAATTTTATATTACCATCTTTATCAATATAATATCCAAAAGATTGCATTGCATTAATCATATTTCTATTAAAGTTTTCTTTACCGAGATTACCTAAATTATTATAGAAATTAGAAAGATTTGCACTTTTTGCTGCATCATTTCTTAATTTTATTGCATCTCTCATTTGTAATTCTTGTAGTAACAAATTACTTCTTAAAGCATCATTTTCTTTATTAATTTTTTGAGTTTCTAATCCCATTTGAGAATTATATTGATCAGTACCTCTATTAAATGTAGCAACTCTTTCTTTTCTTGTATCTTCGTATTGATTTAATTTTCCAATCAAATCACTTAATTTTGTAATATGATTCAAATTTGTAGCAGATAATGCAGCATTAGCCATACTTCTATTTCCATTAGAATTATTTATAATTGCATTTCTTGTAGCATTATTACTTTCATTTATTTGATTAATGTATTGTTGCTGATCTATAGGTTTATAATTAAGATAATTTGCAATAGGACTAAAAGTAACTGTTGATAATCTTGATGCTAAATCATTTAATCTATCTGTATCTGAAAAATCATTTTTATTTGTATATCCAAACATATCACCTAAAACAGATAATCCACTTCCATATATAGGTGCATATCTTAAATCTGTTGTATTAAAATTATCTTTTAATGTATTTAAAAATCCACCTAAGTCAAATTGATTTTCTCCTTGTTGATTTTTTTGTTGGTCTTTAATAATTTTCATTTGTTCTTGTGCTTTTAAATCTTCTTGTGCTTTTTGCAAAGATAATAAATTTTTGCTTAAAGCATTATTACTTATATTGTCATAAGGTCTTTCAGAACTTTCTTTATTCATCATTTCTGCAATTTTTGCAAAAGAATGATCTACATATTTTTTATTTATTCTATATTTTTCTGCTAAAGTTTTATCTACTCCTAATCTATCAGAATAAACATAATCTTTATATTTTACTTCTCCCTCTTCAACCATATTAGGTAATCCATTTTCATTACTTATTCCTTGAGGTATTCCACCCAATGGATTTTGTTCATGAGAGCCACCACTATTAAATTCAGTTAATCCATTACTAAAATTAGACATATTATTTAATGGACCACCCATTGCAGAATAATTTGCAAAAATATTCATATCATTCATTTTATCTACCTGTTCTGCAGAATTACTTAATTTATTTAAATTTATTTGATTAGTTTTTTGAATTTTAGCATTAAGTTCTTTTTGTTGTCTTTTTGCTTTTTGACTTCCAAATAAATCTGCAATTCCTGCATTTAATAATCCTGCTGCACCACCAATTAAAGCTCCCCACGGTCCCATAGTAGAGCCACCTGCAATACCTTTACCAATACTATCTAAATAATTAGGACCATCACCTCTGACATCATCATAAGAAACTTTATCTAATTGTTGAAAATTTAGAAAATTATTCATTACATCAGCATTAGTTGATGCTGCTGTATTTACAAATGTATTATCTATTTTATTATTTATTTCTTCAGCATTTGTTGCAAGTCCTTCTCTAAAAGTATTTATAGTATTTACAGCTGCTTGTCCAATCATTCCTGCACCTGCACCATCTAATTTAAAAGAAGATGAATTTTGATTATTATTAAATACTTGATTTGTATTTTTTTGTTGAAATGTTTGTGGATTGTATTGATTTTTATATTGATCGTAAAAATTGTAATTTGCTGAATTAATATTGTTTTGCAAATATGGAATTGATGTTGTATATCCACCATTTGCAAATATATTTAAAACATTTTTTATATTTCTTTTTTTCATTTTATTGTATTTTTTTTAATCAAAATAATATACTGACAAATCATGCAGTATTGTTTTATTATTATTACTTGCTTCTTTTGAAAGTTTCAAATGTATCCAATTGTTTCTTATTCTATCAAATCCATTAGAATCATCTCTTGGGATATAGCATCTCCAATTTCTAAATTTTCTTGCTAAAGAAGATACATTATTAGGATTAGAAATTAAATCTAAAGTGCCTGTTTGATATTCATTAGTTGCAACTAATTTATCAAATGTATCTTGTAATAAATTATTTGAACTATCCCATGAATCACTTCTAAATTCTAAAATATTAAATATTTTATCTTTTTGCATATCAGGATTAACAACTAATTCTATTCCAAAAGGTCTGTTGTAATTAAATATTCTATTGTATAGACCTTCTTGATGTAAGTATAGATACAAATAATCTTTATTTTCAGGAAATTCAGTTTGTTTTTGCAACCAAAGTCCTCTATTATTCATTGTTCCAAAATATGGTTTTCCCATATAATGATAAAAAGATGTAAATGTATTTAACAATTCAGAATATGTTAAGCAATAATCTGCATTTATAAAATAAATTTCATCATTTATTTTATTATATATCGTTTTAAAATTAGGAAAATTATTAGCACTCCAAATATTTAGATTAGATTGTTGCTGAATCCAAGAATAAAATCCTAATTTAGCAGATAAATTATTTATTTGTCCATTAAATAAATTTATATCTTTATTATAATCATCAATAAAATATATTCCATTAGGAGATGTTGCAATAGACCATTTATTATTACAACCAATATAATCACTAATATATCTTTTACCTTGAACTTTTCCACTATTCATTAATTGAATAGGAACTCCCTCAACAGGCTGTATTTGTACTTGTTCATTATAAAGAATATTTGATAGTGCTTTACTTTGAAAGGCAAATAAATTATTGTTAAATCTATTTAAAGAAGTTATTTGTCCTTTATCAGCATCTAAATCTAATATATTAGTAAATGTTAAATTTGTCCAAGCATCACTAATACTTCCATTAATTTTTTCAGATGTCCAAGTAATTGTGTTTCTGAATTGATCTAAATTTATTTTATTTTCATTTAGATAAAGATAATTAAATAAATTATTTTTTTGAGAATAAACAGAATTAATAAGATTAAAATTATCAGGACTTATTCCTAAATTTTGAATTTGTCCTCTATTTTTATCATATCTACCATCAATATTTATTCTTGTTTCTATCATACAAGATAGAATTTCTATAATTTGATTTTGGTCATCTTTTGAAAAAGGATATGTTTTCAAACAATCATATCTTTGATAAAATGTATCTCCTTCAGACCATCTTATTGTTACATTTGTTAAAGGATTATTATCTTCATCAAATAAAGAATATGAATCTCCACAAACAACCCAATTATTAACTTCAAAGGCTTCTTCTGTTGTTCCGCCAAATCTATTTATAACATTTGGATTATAAATTTCTCCGATATATAAAAATCCGTATGTTTGATTATATCCATTTTGAGAATTATTTATTGTTGTAGGAATATTAATATCTAAAACATCTTGAGATATTCCTTGAATAACTTTATTTGTATCCCAAAAATAATATCCTGTGGTTGTATTAAAATCTAAATTAAGATTATTAATTATTGTTTTATTGGTCCCGGAATTATTGTCAGCATCATATATTGTTGGTAATATTTTTTGATAGTTATTAGCATTCAAATTTAAAGCAATTGCAGCATGTCTTGTAGACTTATACTTCATCTCAATAGGATCTGTTCCTGTTGTTGGACCTTCATCTGGTTTAGCACCTGATATAACTGAAAAATCAATTTGTTTTAATCCATCTAAATACATTGCATCTTTTGTAGTTTCGTCAGATGTATTAAAAGACAAACTTCCTATTTGAATAGGATAACTACGACCAAAAGCAATACCATTAAGTGTTAATACATTATCAATATTTCCATAATAATTAATATCACTTAAATTATTATTTTGTTTATTAATTTTTTGTAAAGCAACTTCATTAGCAGAAAATATAGAAATATTACATCCTGTTTTTTCTCCATTATTTTCTTCATAAAAATTATAAATATTATCATAATCAAAATAATATGAATTATAAGAAAATTGATAATTTAATAATGTTTTTGTTTTAAGCATAGAAGCTCTTGTACCACTTGCTTGATTATTTAAAGAACCATTTCTATGAAATGGATAAACAGCAAATGAAGCATATAATGGTATTGCATATAAAACAGAATCAGATTTTATTGCAGGTGCATCAAACCAACAAGCAGATGTTGCTAAATGTCTATATCCATGTCTTGATACATTTGATCTATGTATTGCATAATCATAAAAACCATCTGCCAATGTTGAAGTTCCACCAATTACATTAGGTGCAGAAGATGTAATAATATCTATTTTACTATCAAAAGCTGTTATAGGTATTATTCCAATAATTCTTAATTGTAATCCATTTGTATTTAATAATGAATATTGTTCATCAAATTCTAATTCAGGAGAATTTAATGTTAATACAGATTCATCTATATAATGTGCATTATCAACTATCTCTAAAAACATTTCTTTATCTATAGTTGTGTATGGTGGAGTTGTTCCATGAGTGCTTGTTATACATTGAATTTCAGCATTTCTGTGATTATTATTTGGCAAAGGATAAGAATGTCTAAATTCTAATCTTGAACCAAAATGAACTATTGTATAATTAGTACTATTATAAGTTATTATTTCTTCATTAACAACTCCTGCTTTACTATTTGCACTATTTTTAGTACTATCATTTAAATCAATAGTACTTGTATTACTTACATCAAAAGGTAATTTAGGTCTAAAAAACCATGATGCTTGATTATCAGGAGTACTATTTCTTTTATTTTTTGCAGAATAAATAGTTGGATTTAAAATACCTTGACAAATACAATTTCTGTCAGATTTTTCAGGATATACAATTACCGGTCTTACTTTTTTATAACCACTATTTATTAATTCAGTAATTATATCAGAAGACATTTGATAATTAGCTGTTGTTAAATATTGAACATCTTGTACAGCATAATTATTTGTAGGCATTACATTATTCAATACATCATTTAGCCATACAGGATCACTAAATTTTCCATTAGCATCTTGAAATTGTAATCCAAACCTATAAACTTCTAAATATTTAAAAGTTTTTATTTGAAATGAGTTATTATTTAATTGTGTTTCGTATGAATAATAATTACCTAAATCACTTTGGGGTAATGATTTTAAATTAGGATTAAAAATAATGTCTGCCCCATCCAACATATTTTTAATATTACTATTAACTCTTTTAGAATTTAAAGTAATATTTCCTAAAAATAACACATTATCTTTATGTTCAAAAGTATATGCTGTTATATTTTCACTTCCAATAAAAAATAAATCAGAAGCATTTACAGATTCTCCTTGAGTATTATTATCTATATAAGATATTTCTAAATCAGAAGTTGCTAAATCAATAATTTTTTTAGCACTTGGAGTTGTATTTTCAGATGTTCTAAAAACACTATATATTCTAATATAATCAAATTGAGTATCTAAATTATTTAAAGTAATCTTAAAAGAATTAGAACTAATTTCTTCAGGGCTACCACCTCTATTATCCATTGATGTATAATACAATGGAGATTGATAAAATATTTTACTTTCTTTATCATAATAATTTATATAAGAGAAAAAATATTGAATAACTCCATTTTGGAAATTACCACCAGATGTATTTATTTTTTCTATACTTATTTCTTCTTGCAACTTTAAAGTAGGTGCAATATCAAAACTTGTATCACTAAAATTACCTATTTGATCATTTGTTGCAGCAATATTAATTACTCTTGGTTGGTTTAATCCATCAGTAAAATATACTTTTTTTATTTCATCATTTTCTATTGCAGTTACACATTCAATAGGATAATCTATTGAAAAATTTAAACTACCAGAATATAATAATTTACCATTTAAAATATTATTATCATCAAACCATAATAAATATATTCTATCATAATTATTATTATTTCCATGACAAGTAAAGATAACAATCTTATTATCTATTTCTTGTAGTCCTATTGGTATTCCTATAAGAGAATCATTTGCAACATTACTTATAGTAATTGTAGTTAATAAAGTTCCTTTTTCATTAACTAAAGAATACATAGTATTATCAGAATTTGTTATGAAACGCATATTATTTATTTCATAAGCAAATTCAGGATTATAAGCAGATTCACTTAAATCCCTATTCATTCCTTTTACTTTAAATGATGCTACTTTATTCATTTGTTAATGTATTTTTAAATTTTCAGATTGTCCATTATGTTTATATCCTGTTGCATGTTGATCTCTTAATCTAACAAGTCTTCCTGAAGCATTAAATATAGATTGAGCTTCATCAATTGTAGGCATATTCATTTCTGTCCTACAATTTGCAGCAGCAAAAGCATATTCTCTACAAGTATATTCATAAGATTGCATTGTTAATTTTCCTAAATCAAACAATAATTTATATTCAGCTTTTGTTATATATAATTCTAAAGCTCTTGTAAATGAACTATTATTATATAATAATGGATAACCATCTTCATCTAATGGCATACTTTTATATGCTATTTCAGCTTTTCCTTTTTCTTTTGAAAAAACTATAACATTTCCTTGTATTCTATAAGTAAAATCTTTACTTTCTTTATTAAATGTAGATAAATCAAAAGAATTTGTTGTACTTCTCAATGCTTTTGTAGGTTTATCATAAATATCATCAATTAATCTTATCTGTATGATTTTTTCAAAGTCACATGGTAATACACATCTATAATTATCAAATTCTAAAATATCTATTTTCTTTTCAGATAATTCTGGAACTCCCATTATTCTTATAAAATCTATTGAATAAACAATAACTCTATCAATAGTTAAATGTTTTAATAATTCATTATAAGTTAAATTATCTAATATTTGTTTTATACTAATATACTGTTTTGACATATTCTAATTTATTATTAGCTGCTCTTCTTTGAAATTCAGCTTGTACTCCTAAAGTAAGAAATAATCTTAAAAAAGTTCTATTTTTAAATCTTGACAATTTATTTTCGTAAAATAATGTATATTTCATACAACCCTCATAAAATACTCTAAGATTTTCTTTTCTATATTTCTCATTATCTCTCCATAATTGTCTTGTTATCTTCCAATTTATTCTTTTATTTGTTATAAAATGGTTTCTTTTTATAGTGTATTTTGGGCGTATAGATAAAGGATGAATATATCCCATACTATAAGGAAGTATTACAAGTTGTCCACTCATTATATCTTCTGCATATAAAGAATTTAATCTTTTTATTATTTTATGAAAAGTTGTTATATCAACACTTTTATAAAATTTACTATTTTTTTTATAGTATTCATAAAAATCTTTTAAAAAATATTTATTAGAAAAATATTCTCGTCTTTTCATTAGTTTTCAGTATTTGTATTTTGTTGTATTTGTGGAGTTCTATATCCCACATTAGCATTAACATCATTATGAGCATTGTTAATATTATCTTCTGAAATTTGAATAGTGCGTAATAATTCTGCAACTATCATTTGAGTCAATGAAGGAATAAGTGCTTCTTCAATAGGAAATTCATAATCAAGAATATCACAAACTTTACCTCCATTTTCATCTGAACATTGTAATTCAAATGCTTCTTTTGGATCTTCAAAAATTGCTGAAATATTTATTTTTTTTAAATATAAAAATTGAGGATTACATGATTTTAAATACAAATAATTATCTGGACCTATTGACGCATATATTTGATTTTTTAAATATTGATTATTTCCAACATATCTCATTCTTTCTTTTGATATAAGATTTATATTGCTATCATAATAATCAATAGAATAAACCCTATTGATTCCTATATTCATAGTATCTGGAACTTTATCAACACTTTTCAAATATGTTTGTCCAAAACAATTATTATTGCTTGAATTATATTGTTCTAAATTAACACATATATTTTGATATGATGAAATAGGAATAGGATTTCTTTTATCATTATATCTTTGTTTCAATAAAAAACTCCTATATGCACCTAAAAGGTAAATTATATGATCTTCTGTATAATTAAAATCATCACTAATTCCTTTTATTTCATCTAAAACCAAATATACTAATTCTCTATATTTAGACATAATTTATTATTATTTCTACAAAAATATTATTTTTATATATATAAAAATAGTAAATTGCATTTTTTGTTAAATTAAACAAAATTACAATTTACTATTAAAGTATTTATGTGTGTATATAAATTATAATTGTTTGTTGTTTATTGACAATTATTTATAACACATAATTTACATTGGTTTATTATACGCATTTCTTCTTCTGAAATAAAATTATTTGCTTCATTTTCATGTAAAACTTTATTTATAGAAATAGCACATATAATTTTATATATATTATTCATATTACAATATCCATAATTTTCTAATTGAGATATGTAATTTTTTAATGTATTATTTAAAATATTATCCATTACAATTACAATTTTTAAATTGTTTATTTAAAACATAATCTTTAAAGTAATTTTTGTATAGATATACAGTTTGCAAATAATCATTTACAGATATAGATAAATTTAATGCTTCAATACGTAAAAAATAATCTATAAAATTTTGAGGAATACAACAAGAATTATTTATTTCTTTTATATAAGAATACCATTTTTCATAGATAGGATATTTAGAATATACTGTTCCTATTGTAAATATATTATCTTCTCCACATGGAGTATCTGGTCCCGGAGTACCTGCAACTTCTACAAATACAAAGAAAATATTATTAGATAAATCTGTACCATTCAAATCTAATTTATCTAATGATATATGATATTCTGTAGAAGTATCATCAGGAAAAAAATATTTAAAAACAGGAGTATTACTTGGAGTTGTTGAATCTACAAAAGTATCTTGTGTGTCTATATAGATAGCTTTTAAATACATATTTCTATAATATGATTTATCTTCTATTTGTAAATCTATTGATAATGTTTTACTATCTTGTGATATTTTTAATGTATTAAATTGTATCATATTTTATAAATTTTAAAAAAATAGGGACAAAGAATAAATCTTTATCCCCATTAAATAAATGAATAAACAGAAAAACTATCCTTTTGTTAAATTGAAGGTGCAGTTGCATCAAGAGTTGCTATTGACAATCCTGTTGCAGTATTAATTGCACTTATTATATCATTCATTAATTTGTTGGAAACATTGTTTGTTGCCCCTACTTTAGGACATACAATTACTAATTCCTTAGCTTCATGTTCTCCATGAGCAATTCCTTCAACAGCATCAAAATAACTTATAGTTAAATAATTATATTTTGTTGTAGGAACAGCCATTCCTTCTGATATGTTGGTGAATGGATAACCAACTTCATAAAATACTTCTCCTCTATTACTTAAAGTAAAATATTCTAAATCTACTGTTTTCTTTCCATTTTCTACAAAATTAGTAGAAGTAACATCATTTATAGAACCCCAAGAAACATTGTCTCCATTTACAAGAATATCTTTTGTAAATATATTATAAACAAGACTCTTATCTGCTTTCATGTTTTTCAACCAATCCTGTTCAGCTTCTTCAATTACTATTCCTGTATAAGTTCCTGTCAAAGATGCCCAATTAGTTCCTTTTGTTATTTGAACTAATGTTCCTGCAGTTGTAGGACTTGTTCCACCTGTTTCTAAATATATATTTACAAGTCCTTCATATCCAACAGAGCTATTTTGAAACAATATTTTTGCCATTTCTTTATAAAAAGCACTTGCAGTCATACCTGATGTAGCCATTACATCTCCTACTTTAATCAATTGATTTTCATTGGAAATACCAAGTATTTGTTGGAATATGATATTTAATAAATAATGTTGTCCTGCTACAGGAGCACCATTATTAACAGATGCATTTAAAACTACTTTTGTTTTTCTTAAAGGACGTTTCATATCATCTGCATCAGTAGCTATTGTTTTTGCAACATTAATCTTTGCTACTTTAATTTTATCTGAATTTTCTATAGTTTTTGTATTATCAACTATTGAAAAATATACAACATTATTATTTCCTTCTACTGAAAGAGTACCAGCTGTATCAGTATCTACAACAGAAGTTGTTTTTAATGCTGTTGCAACATATAAATGTTTTACATTTCTATCTTGATTGACCATTTTTTATTTTTTTTAAAATTACTAATTCGGTTAATTTATTATTTATTTGAAGTAGGCATAGCAAAACTTATTTGTTTAGCCAATTGAATAGCTAAATTTAAAATATCTCTATGAACAACTTCATTTAATTCACATTCTGTTTCTGCAGAATATCCATTAATTGATAAATCACCTATTAAATCTGTTAATATAATAGGAGATGGACGTTTAATATATCTTATAAAATAAGAAGATATATCATATTTACATATTAATTCAACACATCTAAATGATTGATTTAATCTTAAACATCTTCTATCATTAGCATTTCTAAAAGGGTTTTCATTAATTTTGTAAAATTCATCATGTGTAACCGGTACAACAAGAATCCTTTTACCATTATTACAATCATTTGAAGATATAATAACTTCCTCAAAAATAACAAACCATGCATTTTCAGGAATTTGATAAACCACAGAATGATCAGTTAATAACATATTAGAACTAACTTGATTAGTTATAGATAAAGAATTAACTAATTCATCCAATGATTTTCTTGTTTTTTCATCAATTTCAAATGATATTGAACTATCAGAATTTCCATATAACATTTTAATTAATGATTCTTGAGCTTGAGTTAACAAAACAGATTTGTCATATTCTGTTAATCCCGGTGCAGAATTACTCATTATATTGTTATAAAGAATATCAAATTCTCTTGAAAATTCTAAATTAGTCATTAGTTTTTATTTTTTTGGTGTTAGTTTTTGAAGATTCAATTCCAATTGTTGTTTATATGCAACATTTTCATATTCACTTAACCATACAGCTGCTACTTCTAAAGTAGAATCTGTACCCGGATTACACATTGGGACATCACCCTCTCTAATAAAATAAAATTTACTTTTTGTAACAATTAATCCTTTATTAACACATTTATTAATAAATATTTTTGTGTCAAGATATTTATCATCTAATATGCTCAATGTATATTTTGGATTAGAATTAATGTATTCTAAAATTGTTTTTACAAAATATTTATTGTTTTTTTCTTTGGCATCATGTTTTTTCTTAGTTAATACTAAACAAACATAAGCCAATTTGTCAGTATCATCTTTAATTTTAGCAAGTAATGAATTACAATCTAATATAGGATCTACATCTTCAATCATTTCTTTTAAATCATCACCTTGATTTTCTATAACATATTCGTAAGTAGCTTTTTTTCTTGTATTTAATTCTTCTCTTGAAGGGCAAATAAATTCAGAATTAGCTTTTAATATTAAATATTTTATATAACCAGATGGTTCATTTAGATTTATAATATTACTTCCTTTTCTCAAAACAACTTTATTTAATTCCGAATTATTATATTCTGACCAGAAATTAGTTTCAGCTACTCTTGTTGTTGATAGAGTATTTTCTTCTAATCCCAAAGCTGCTTCAAGAAAAGATTGTTCATCTTTTTTATCTTTGAAGATATTTACAAATCCACTTTTACCATAAGGTAATCTATAGATACGAACAGAATTTTCATTCATTCCGCCATAATTTGGATTTTTTTTATCACTATAAATAGCTAAATTTTTATCTATACTTTTTACAACAATTATTTTATTTTGTAATGGATTTTTTGTTGTCATATTATTTATTTTATTTGTTTATTTATTTATTCATTTGTTATGATTTATTTGAGTAATAATAAAATTAATTATTATTACCCAAATAAATTTATATAATTTTAATTAACTCCTTGAAGTATTGTAGGTATTAAAGAAACACATCTTGTAGCATCTCTAACTATTGCACCAATATTAGTCATACGAGTAGTACTATTAACATCAGTCTTAGTTGTCATGTAATTGTTATCTTGATTAAACCAAGTAACAACACCACCTGCATATCCTCTTCTAACACCATCTATATCTATTACTTTTTGTATGTTTGGTGTCTGTTGAGTTCCTAAATCCCAAATATCATATCTATAAGAAAATGCAACACCACCATTTGGATGCATTATCTTATTTCTTACAGGATCATCATACATTGTTTCAACATGTATAATTATTCTTACACCATTTGGTGCATAATATTCTGTAAATTGGAATCCTGCTCCAATAGAATTTTGGTTTAAATCGGATTTTACTTTCTTTACAACTCCTGTAGAATAATTATCTATAGTAAACAATTGCCAACCTTGAGTCATATTTTGAAGAACTGCTTTATGGAATTGTATAGCACCTCTTTCGCCAGTTGTTATCATTATGGTTCTGTCAGCTATATCTAATTTCCCTGCACAAAGTTCATAGATATTATTTGTCAATGCGTCTAATGTGAAATAATTGTAATATTCTTTATTTCCTGCAGATGCTTGTTCAAATATGCCGGATGAAACTTTTATAGGATTTCCTGACTTACCAAAATTATTATAAGTACGTTTTGGAGTTTCATTTGAAACACCAAACACCATAGCATTACAACAATATTCATCAAAAGTTCTTTCAACTTCCATATCAACTGCTGTTACCATTTGATTAGTAGTTCTAAGAAGTTTTCCGTCTTTATCAAATATTGGAATTTCTACACTATTAATTTTAGCATACATTGCTTGTCTTGTAACTTCTTGGTCTATTCTTATAGTAGTCCAATTGTTATAAACATTCATTGGTGTAGCTAATCTAATACCACCTGATTCAGTAGATAATTCTGCTTCAACAGGAGAAGATTCTATTGAAAATCTTTCACCTAATAATAATCTGTCAGCAGGAACACCTTCTGGCATATATCTCATTATTTCAACAGCATATACAGTATTAGTTCCTTCAGATCTCATATCCTTTATTTTAAAAGGATAAACTTCATTAAGATTACCAACAATTGTTTCTCCTACATGAAACCATGCATCAGGAAATACCAAATAAATTAGTGAATTATTTTTTCCTGCATTTTCAGATGAAGCATCAATAACTTCTCCTAATTCATTTCTTGCTTCAATAAGTGGTACATTTTTTCTATTAGAACCTATAACTTCCCAATAATATTGAGTAGAAGGATCTTTTTCTATTGTACTCCATTTATCAAGAAATCTTGATAAAGATTTACCATAATTTGCAGCCATTATTTTTGTTATAATATTATCCAACTTTTGAGGAGTTAGATTATGAGAAGCATACAAATTATTTAATTTTACAATTTTAGGGGCATAAGAACCCGCATCATTTAACTTATAAAAATTCATAATTTAATTATTTTATTTATATTTATATTTATTAATAGTTAAATTCATCACTTAAAACTTCACTTTTTAAATTAGTTTTAGTATCTGAAATACCTACTATATTAGTTTTGCCATTCATTTTTTCTGTGTTTCTTAATCTCTGTTCTAAAGTATTAACTTCTTTATTCAATTTTTTGTTAACTTTTGAATCTATGGCTTTATTAAGATTTTTAAAGCCATCTGTTATAACATATAAATAAGAAACATTCTTTAAATAATCAACTTGATTTTCTTTTTGATATTTATGAAGTTTATTTATTTGCATTCCTGTTTCTTTATCAACAATAGGAGTAAATAAAACATCAACCATTTCTTTTCTTATTTTTGGAGTCAAAAGAGTTTCATCTCCTAAAAAAGATTTTCCTTCTAAAATATCTTTCTTTAAAATATTTATTTGTTCTTCATCTTTTCTTTTTTGTTCTTCTTGTTTTTCTTTTGCTGAATTAAGAACTTGTTTATAACTATCATTAATAAATTTTTTATTTTCTTCTAAAGCTAATTTAACATCTTCTATATCATCACCTGCTTTTATAGATTTCATTGTTAAACTTTCTGCTCTTTCAGGAGTAAATCCTTTATTAATAAAATCTTGTTTTATTATTATTTTTCTTTGTTCTTCTGCTCCTTCTTGTTCTGAAGTTATAAAATTTATATCTATTTTATTTATATAATTTATAGCTTCTTCAAATTCTTTTATTTTTCCTATTTCAACATTATTGCCAAGAGCTTGATCAATTCTTCTTTGTTTTTCATCAAGACGTTTTGAAACTTCTTTTTCTATTAAAGAATAGAATCCTTCATTATCTTTAATTTCTTTAAGTTCATCATCTTCAATTGTAAAAACACCATCTTCTTTTAATGTAGAAGCTAATGTAAAATAAAAATTATTTTCATTATTTTTATTTTCATTTTCTTCATTTTCTTCTGTTTCTTCTACATTTGTTTCATTTTCATCTTTTGGATTTTCTTCTATTTCTTCTGTTTCTTCTACATTTTGTGGGATATTTAATTCATCTTCATTAAAATCATCTAATGTAATTAAATTCTCATCTGATAAAATTTCTAATCTTTCCATATTATTTATTTATTTATTGTTTATCTATTTATTTATTATTCTTGGTGGTTTTCTGTTTTCACAACCAATTACATCACAACGTAAATTAGTTAATTCTGCCACATCTATCTTTAAAACATCTATCTGTTGTTGCATACTTGTTAATTTTTGATACATTTCAGATATTTTTGCTTGATATTTTATATTTAATTGATTTGTTGCTTTATTAGTTTTTTCAACATCTTTTACATATTCTCTATAAGAATCTAATGCTTCTTTTAAAGCTGTAACTTCCATTGAAGTCTTTTTTTCTTTTGCAAAATATATACCACCAAATCCACCAATTATGGCGGTAATTAATGGAATTATTATATTAATAGCTATCTCCATTATTCTTTATCTTTTCTTTCAAATAGACTCATAAAACTATTCCCTGTTGTACCTAAATAAAACAAGGTTATAACTTCAAAAGGCATCTTCATAAATACAAAGATTGTAGCCATTATAAACGACAAAAAAGA